>BLLV01000103.1 GCA_011959205.1 Bacteroidaceae bacterium | reverse complement strand
TAACAATATTTATTGTTGAGAAGAGGGAGGTTTATAATGCGTTTTGTCTGAAGGCGGTCAATGGATATTCTACCTGATCCGGTCGTCTATCTGAAAGGCTGGTCCGGCCTTTTGTCCAAGGCGATTGCCTCTCACTGATTATATAAAAAAACGAAACTTCTGTCCGCAAAGATGAATCCGGACAGAAGTTTCGTTTCTTTAATAATGGACGGGCGGAGTATTATCCCAGTAATTCCTTCACCTTGGCCGAGATGGCGCGTCCTTCGGCCTTGCCTGCCAGCTTTTTGGTGGCGATGCCCATCACCTTGCCCATATCCTGGGGACCGGCGGCGCCTGCCTCTGCGATAATTTCTTTCAAAGCCGCCTCCAGCTCTTCATTGCTCATTTGTTTGGGCAGATAGGCTTCGAGTGTTGCCACCTGAGCCAGTTCGGCTTCTGCCAAGTCGGCACGGCCCTGGCCTTGGTAAATAGCGGCTGAATCTTTCCCTTGTTTTACCAGTTTCTGCATGATTTTCAATGCAGCATCATCCGTCAAAGTGTCGTTAGCGCCCGGAGCTGTCTTTGCTTCAAGAAAGAATTTCTTCACATTACGCAAAGTTTCCAGTTTCACTTTGTCTTTGGCTTTCATTGCCTCTTTGATATCGTTGCTGATTACGTCAAATAAATCCATGGTTCTTTTCTATTTTTGAGGTTGTTAAAATGTTATTGTCATCCCGCTGCTCCTTTCGGAATTGCTCTGGGTGAAAGTTTCTTCTTCTTCGGTTGTTGCTTTAGATTGGATACTTTCCAAAACAGACTTGGTACGCTGGAAAGTAGGAGTTGTTTCCACCATACTGATGATATCGTCGTTGTCCAGATCTTCCAAGCTGAAGATGTAGATGTTATGGCGTTTCTTCTTGTTGCTGTTCTTGAACGTGTCTTTGCCATAATATTCTCCGCGGCGTACGTTTTTCCGCTGTTCGTCTTCTTCTTGTTCCTCCAATTTTTTCTGTTCCTCCAGATTCAGTATCTTGTCCATGCCGGGTACATCCTTGATGCCGAAACCTGTAGCAAGCACTGTAAATTTCACTTGCTCTTCCAATGTTTCGTCAATGTATAGTCCCCATTTGGTTTCTACATCTTTCCCGAATTTGCTCATAAAGTCATGCACTTCGTTCATTTCTTCCATCATCAGTTCGCTTTTCGTACTGAACGATATGTTAAACAGAATTTTTTTGGAATTAAAGATGTCGTTGTTATTGAGCAATGGAGAGTGGAGTGCATCATTGATGGCTTGGCTCACGCGGCTTTCTCCCTTTCCATATCCGGTACTCATGATGGCTACTCCTCCGTCTTTGAGAACAGTCTTCACGTCGTTAAAGTCAAGATTGATGGTTCCACGGATAGTGATGATTTCGGCAATGCTTTTGGCTGCTACAGAAAGCGTGTCGTCTGCTTTGCCGAAAGCGTTCATTACGCTGAAATCCGAATAGATGTCGCGCAACCGTTCATTGTTGATGACCAGCAAAGCATCTACGTGCTGGCTCATTTTTTCTACTCCGTCCAGTGCCTGGTCTATTTTCCGGGGACCTTCGAAAAGAAAGGGAATGGTGACAATCCCGACAGTCAGAATATCTAAGTCTTTGGCTGTCTTGGCAATAATCGGAGCGGCACCGGTTCCAGTTCCTCCTCCCATTCCGGCAGTGATAAATACCATTTTACAGCCGTCGTTCAACATACCTTTTACATCGTTTATGCTTTCTTCGGCTGCTTCACGTGCGCGTTCCGGACGGTTCCCGGCTCCCAGCCCTTCTTTGCCCAATTGTAATTTTAAAGGTACGGGAGACTCAGCCAGTGCTTGGTTGTCTGTGTTGCACACAACAAATGTTACGTCATGTATACCTTCTTTGTACATGTGGTTTACGGCATTTCCACCTCCACCTCCCACACCGATTACTTTAATAATGGTTGGGTTTTCTGGTGGGAAATCGAATGGCATTATAGTTTCATCAGACATAATCTTCTATATTATATAAGGTGATGTAATTCGTTATTATTCTTCTAGGATTCTTCCAAATATGTTTATTATTTTTTGAACCGGGCTGCTTTCTTCTTTTAGCCTTTTGCATTCTTTTTCCAATTCGCGTATCCGTCCTAATGCTTCTGTCACTCCCAGTTCGCGTGCTTTGGACAAGTGTGACAAGGCATTTTTGTATTTACCTGCCTCTTTCAGTTCGTTGGCTTTGTGTATCAAGGACTCGCAAGTGGCTTTGCGTTGCTTTTCCTCCTCTTCCGCTTTTTTAGCGGCTGCTGCTTTGGCTTCTTCCTCTTTTTTCCTGCGCACCTCTTCTGCGTTGTCATTGAATATAGCAGTTTGCACAGGCTTTTTAGGGGGTGCTGGGCGTTCTATACGATAACAGTTTTCTTTTCCGGACGCCAGCAAGGCGATGATCATGTTCTGTGTTCCGTCTTTTGCCAGTTCTACTCCTCCACGTAAACTTAATACGCTTTCATAACCCATTCTTACTTTCTCTACCTTGGTGCGGTTGCTGAAAGCTTTCTCCATGTTTTTCAAATTGGATGCGCCGCCGGTAATGACAGCTCCTGCCAGCAGTTTGTCTTCATACCCTGAAAGGACGATCTGGTTCCACACGTTTGCCAATATTTCATTGACACGTGCTTCTATGATTTCCTCCAGCAGATGGGATTGGATACTGCATTTTTCATCCAGTGAATAGGTGGGGCTTTCATCCTCGTCCTCCAATTTGTCGGCGTATGCGCTGCCATATCTTCTCTTTAGTTCTTCAGCATCTTCCTCTTCAATTTGCTGGCTGCAAATATCTTTGGTGATGTTGTTGCCACCCAATGGGATCACTGCCAAATGGCGGAGTATGTTGTTCTTGTAGACAGATACGGTAGTTGTATCTGCGCCAAAGTCAATAAACATGCAGCCTGAGCGCTTTTCACTGTTAGTCAGCACAGCATTGGCCAGTGCCAACGGTGAGATAATGTAATCGGCTATTTCAATGCCTGCTTGTTTGAAGCATTTATCAATGTTCTGCTTCACACTGCTGCGGGCAATGATATTAAGAAAACGTCCTTCTATATGGTCGCTGGGCACACCTACAGGATCGGCCAGCAGATTGATGCCTACCTTGTATTCTTGAGGTGCCACTTCCAATATTTCCTGATCTATGATAGGAACTTCGCGGTTGCTGTCCATGATGGAATCAATCAGCTCCTGTGAAATCTTGGTTTCTTCTTCCAAGTGCCGTACCTCCGTATTGCGGATGGTGCGGAGAGATTGTCCTCCAATGCCTATGTAGACCTTCCCGATAGAAGCCTTTAATGTCGATTCCAGTTTCTTGATAATCGAAGTAAGGCTTTGCGCGGTTTTATCCAGATTGTAAATCACTCCCTTACGGATAAAATCCGAAGAGTTTTCGCTGGCGAGGGCCAGCACTTGTATGCTTCCGTCCGCATGTTTTTTTCCTGCAATACCTGTAATCTTGGATGATCCCAGTTCTATTGCTACTATAAAATCTGTTACTGCCATATCTTACTTCTCTTTTTTGGTACAAATAATTTGATTGTTAAATTCCAGACTGATGCGGCTGTATTTGTTCCAGCCTATTTGGTTCAGTCCTTTCTCATAAAAAGTTTTCAGTCTCTCAAATTTTTCCTCATAATTCCCGGGCTTGCCCAGAAATATGATATGTTCACCGACTCGTGGAACCAGTTCCAGTTCTTTGGTTTGTGTCACGTTGATCTGCTCTATCTGGGCATTCCATAAGGGGTGGTCTTGTAGAAAGACTCCTAACTTATATAGTTCTTTGATAGCAAAATCACGATTCACATTTCCTGTAATAACAACTACGTGGGCCGAACTGTTGGGTATCGGCATGATTTTTCCTTTATGATCAATATAATAATTGTCTCCATTGTTTGCCATTACTCTGAGAATGGGAAGACGTTGGGTCACTTCAATGCCTATTTTGCATCCCGATGTACGGTAACATTCCACATTCTCAATCAGTGGATGCTGGCTAAGTTCTTCTTCCAGCAGGCGGGTATTGATAGCACTTATTTTTTTGCCTACGGGAGAAAGCTTTTTGCTGTTCAGTAACCGGAAGACTTCCTTTTTGCTGATGAAACCATGATCTATACTATCTTTGATAGTCAATTCCATACCCTTACAAACCTGGTCTGAAGGCTTGGTGTTGAAAGCGGTAACGGCTACTACGAGGTAGACGATTATCAGCAACAAAAACAGGAGTATGAGAATTTTCTTTATCATCTTTTATTCAGTAATTCGCAGATTTGGGGTACATAGTTGTCTATGTCTCCCGCACCTAAGGTGATCAATACTTCTATATCTTTCTTGCTCAGTATGTTTAGAATTTCTTCTTTCTTGCACATGTCCTTCTCAATGCCCGGACGCAGATGGTCGTAAATCAGTTTGCTGGTGACACCGGGTATAGGTTGCTCGCGTGCCGGATAGATATCTACCAAGATGACTTCGTCCAACAGGGAAAGGCTGTCGGCGAAATCCTTGTAGAAATCGCGGGTACGTGTGTAGAGGTGCGGCTGGAAAACAGCCGTCAGCTTCTTGTCACGGTAGAGGGCGCGCATAGAGAGTATGCTTTGCTTTATTTCGGAAGGATGGTGTGCATAGTCGCTCAGGAAAACTACCTTGTCGTTCTTTATCTTGAAATCGAAACGACGGTCTACTCCGCGGAAACTTGCCATGCCTTTCTTTATTTCTTCGCCGGTCAATCCGCTCATCTGCGCCAAAGCCATGGCGGCTACTCCATTCTCTATGTTGATGCTGACGGGAACACCTAGCTGTATGTCCTTGATGTTGCCTAGCGGAGATACATAGTCAAAGAATATTTCACCGTTTCCGATGCGGATGTTCTCTGCATGGAAGTCTCCTTCTTCTTTGGAATAGGTGTATAGCCGGACTCCGTCCTGCAAAGCCGGTTGCAGTTCGATGTCTTTACACACAATCAATGCGCCTCCCGGCTGGATGAGTGAGGTGTATTTGCGGAAACTTTCCAGATAAGCCTCTTTGGTCCCGTAGATATCCAGATGGTCGGGGTCGGTTGCGGTGATCACCGATATATAGGGGGAAAGCCAATGGAAAGAACGGTCGAACTCATCGGCTTCAATAACCATATATTCGCTACTGTCTGACAACAACAGGTTAGTGCCATAATTCTTCGAGATGCCTCCCAGAAAGGCGTTGCAGCCTACATGGGATTGATGCAGCAAGTGGGCGGTCATGGTAGAAGTGGTGGTCTTTCCATGGGTACCTGCCACGCACAGTCCTTTTCCTGTACGGGTAAGCATTCCTAGTACCTGCGAACGTTTATGGATCTCGAAACCGTTTTCGCGAAAATAGGTAAACTCTTTATGTGTATCGGGGACAGCCGGAGTATAGACAACCAATGTGGTTGCCGGGTTGCGGAATGTATCAGTTATCAGTTCCGTGTTTTCTTCGTAATGGATGGATGCTCCTTCTTCTATCAGCTTTTCTGTCAGTTCACTGGGTGTACGGTCATATCCGCCTACCTTCTTGCCTTTTGACAGGAAGTAGCGTACTAATGCACTCATACCGATGCCTCCGGCACCAATGAAATAAACAGATTGTAATGTGTTAACGTCCATTTTCTTTTCTGTATTTGTCAGCCAGTTTAAATACCTCTCGGGCAATAATGTCGGCTGAGTCGGTAAAGGCTAATTTAGCAATATTTGTACTTAAGTTTTTTAGTATTTCCGGTTGTTCCACGGTTTCGATTGCTTTCTCCAATAAAGTATCTTTGGCCGTGGCATCCTTGACGTAGAATGCTGCATTTTTATTAACCAGAGCCAATGCATTCTTGGTTTGATGATCCTCAGCCACATTGGGCGAGGGAACTAGAATAACAGGCTTTTGCAACAGACAGAATTCAGAGATGGAACCTGCACCTGCACGGCTGATTATCAAATCGGCAGCACTATATGCGGCGGCCATATCACTGATAAAATCGGTTACATGAAGCATTGGCAGTTCACCGGCTTGGGCTACTGCGGCGCGTGCTTCGTCGATATATATTTTTCCGGTTTGCCAGATGAATTGCACGCCGGATACTTTAACTTTGTCCAAACCTTCCATCATACAGTTGTTGATGGTGCGTGCCCCCAAGCTGCCTCCTACAATCAGGATTGTTTTTTTGGCCGGGTCTAATCCGAAAGAACGGATGGCATTTTCACGGCTGATGTTATGGTTAAGCAGTCCTTGACGGACAGGATTCCCAGTCAGGATAATTTTATCTTTTTCAAAGAAACGTTCCATGCCATCGTATGCCACACATATTTTGTGGGCTTTCTTGGCCAAGAGTTTGTTGGTTACTCCGGCATAAGAATTCTGTTCTTGTATCAGTGTGGGAATACCCATCATTCCGGCCACTTTCAAAGTGGGGCCGCTGGCATATCCGCCTACACCTACTGCAGCATGTGGTTTGAAGTCCTTTATTATTTTACGTGCTAATAGCTGGCTTTTGACCAGTTTGAAAAGTACGGAAACATTTTTCAACAGGTTCTTGCGGTCGAATCCGGCCACAGGCAGTCCTTTTATAGGGTATCCGGCAGCAGGAACGCGCTGCATCTCCATTCTGCCTTCGGCACCTACGAACAGGATTTCCGCTTCGGGATGCTGCTCCTTGATGGCGTTGGCAATAGAAACTGCGGGGAAAATATGTCCCCCGGTTCCTCCTCCGCTGATGATGATTCTTAAATTTTCTTTCATAATTCCTTTTTAGTTGAATTATTCGCAAAAGTATAAATAATACTTTTAAAATGAATGATTTATATTATATTTCTTCTTCCTTAACCGTCTCCACATTTTCGGCTGTTGTTTCTTCTTCTGTTTTAGCCGTTTCAGTGGGTAACTGGGCAAATACCTCTTGCATTACAGCTACCATTTCTTGATGTCGTTCAGCCTTGGCGGCTAGTTCTGCTTCTTCCAGTGCCCGTTGTTCCGCGGCTTTCTGTTCTTCTTTTTCAACTACGTAGCGGCTGACACTTAATATCATACCGATGTATGCGCAATTAATGAGTGTTGAAGTTCCTCCTTTACTGATAAGGGGTAGGGGTTGTCCGGTGACGGGGAACAGACCTACTGCCACCATCATGTTGAGCATCGCCTGAGAGACTAACAGCAGGGCGATGCCCATCACTAAAAAAGCAGGAAAACTTTTTTCACTTCTTCGGGCTATTTTGCCTGCTCGCATCAGTAGCCAGATATAGAGGGTCACTACAAAGGCTCCTCCCAGTAACCCCAGTTCTTCTATGACTATGGCAAAAATGAAGTCCGAGAATGCTTGTGACAGGAAATCTCGCTGTACACTGTTACCTGGCATCTTTCCTATGATGTTGCTGGAGGCGATAGCAATATTGGCATGTGCTATCTGGGCGTTCTTGTCTATATCATATTTGGCGGCAGGAATCGCTTCTTTATCTTCAAAAAAGCCTTTTATACGGTTTTGCCAAGTCTCTACACGATGCATCATGGGAACTTTGTTCAGTTTGTGTGTAGGCATAATCATCACTATACCTACAAAAAGCATCAATATGATTCCCACAATTCCTACTAACTTACCCAACTGTTTCCAAGGTACCCGGCCGATCACCATCATTAAAAAGACCACTCCGAACAATAATGCTGCCGTGGAACCGTTTTCGGGAGCTATCAGCACGAAAACAATTCCGGTGATCCACATGATATATTTAAATGCTTTCGGATTGGTATTGTCTTCTTCTTGAAATTTGGATAAAATGAAGGCAGTGACAATAATCACAGCCATTTTTGCCAACTCGGAAGGTTGGAACTGGATGCCGAAGAAAGTCATCCAACGGGCTGCACCATTGACACGATCTCCGGTAATTAACCCCATGCCCATTACAAATATCAGCAATACTGCCGATATAGGCAGCAGGAAGAAGGGAAGTACACGGAAATATTTGCAGGGGATGTTATGCACCAGCACCACAATGCACACCCCTACCATCAGGATGACACTATGTTGGGTGATAGGCCCCCAATGATCTCCACTTTTGTAGGTAAGTGTGCTGGCAGCACTAAATACCTCGACGATGGAGATCAGGCAAAGAAACAGGAAAATAATCCAGATTACTTTGTCGCCCTTGAACAAGTCTTTTATCAGATCCATTATCTATATACCTTATTATAGAGTTCTTACACATTTCTTGAACTGCTCACCACGCTCCTCGTAACTTTTAAAAAGGTCGAAGCTGGCACAGCAAGGACTTAATAATACAGTCTCACCTTTCTTGGCCATCCGGTAAGCAGCATCTACGGCATCCTTCATGCTTTGTACGTCGGCCACTGGCAGGCCAAACTTGTCAAAGAAATCATGCAGTTTCTCATTGTGTAAGCCCATGTAGATCAATCCGGTACATTTTTCTTTTACCAAGTCGGCGATTTCGTTATAATCGTTGCCTTTGTCTTTTCCACCTAATATCAGGATGGTTTTGGTTTTCATACTTTGCAAAGCATACCAGCAGGAATTCACATTGGTAGCTTTGGAGTCATTGATGTAATCCACGCCTCTTACTCGGCAGACTTTTTCAAGGCGGTGTTCCACTCCCTTGAAATCGCCCAAGGCCTCACGGATACATTCTTTGCGGATACCCGCCAGGTTGGCCGAGATACCGGCCGCCATGGAGTTGAAGAGATTATGGGTTCCGGTCAGTGCCAGCTCCTCTTGTTCCATGTTGAAAGCGATTGGTTCTGTAAAATAAACCTTGTCCTGTTCCACGTATGCGGCGGTTCCTTCCTCTTTCCTTTCGGCAAAAGGATAATAATGGCCATGAATGCCATATTTGTGCAGTTCGCGCTGGATGATGGGGTCATCGTTCCAGAAGATGAAGGCATCGTCCGGAGTCTGGTTCTGGATGATTCGGAATTTTGCATCCACATAATTCTGCATCTGGTGATCGTAACGATCCAGATGGTCGGGGGTGATGTTCATCAATACGGCAATGTTGGCATGGAACTTATACATGTTGTCCAACTGGAAGCTACTTAACTCGATGACATAATAATCATAGTTGTATTCGGCTACCTGATATGCCAGGCTTTGACCGATATTTCCGGCTAGTCCCACATTCATTCCCGCTTTCTTGAAGATATGATAAATCAGCGAAGTGGTCGTTGTTTTTCCATTACTTCCTGTGATGCAAATCATTTTGGCATTGGTATAGCGCCCTGCAAACTCTATTTCCGAGATGACGGGAGTACCTTGTTCTTTTAATTTCACAATCATCGGGGCGTCATTCGGGATACCCGGACTTTTGATCACTTCATCCGCATTCAGAATGAGAGATTCGGTATGCTTGCCTTCTTCCCATTCGATGCCTCGCTCGTTCAGCATGTTTTTGTATGAGTCCTTAATCATGGACATATCTGAAACAAAAGTGTCGAAACCTTGTTTCTTTGCCAGAACGGCTGCTCCCGCACCGCTTTCTCCGGCTCCCAGTATGACAATTCTTTTAGCCATAATCTTCGTTTATCTTATCTTTAATGTAATAATCGTAATTGCAGCGAGCACAATGGTGACAATCCAGAAGCGTACTGTGATTTTTGATTCATGGAATACGCTGTCGGGTTTCATGAACAGGTAGCTGCAATTGGGGTCTAACTGTGCTAATGTAGTACGGAAATGGTCGTGGATAGGTGTACGTTTGAACACACGTTGCAAATGTCCTTTCTTTTTTCCGTTCTTGAAATATCTTACCTGAAGAATAACCGAAAGATTTTCTATCAGGAAGATTCCGCAGAGGATGGGTATCAGCAACTCTTTATGAATGATGATTGCGAATACCGCTATGATACCACCGATGGTCAGGCTGCCGGTATCCCCCATGAATACTTGGGCGGGAAAGGCATTGTACCAAAGGAAACCAATCAGCGCGCCGATAAAGGCGCAGATAAAGATTACCAGTTCTTCACTGCCGGGAATATACATGATATTAAGGTATCCCGCATATTCGATGTGGCTGGACACGTATGCCAATATGCCCAGGGTAAGGCCGATGATGGCGGAGTTCCCGGCTGCCATTCCGTCCATTCCGTCATTCAGGTTGGCGCCGTTGGATACGGCGGTGACCACGAAAATGGTAACCAGTACGAAAATAATCCAGCCTACAGTCTGGGCATTATCTCCCAGGAAGCTTACGAAATCAGCATAATCCAGATTGTTGTTCTTGAAAAAAGGAATCGTGGTCTTGGTGGACTTCTGATTTTGTTCTTTGTGCACCACTTCTACAATTTCTCCTCCTCTTTGTATTTCCACGTTTTCACGGATGACAACGTTCGGACTTAAATATAAGGTAAGTCCGACAATGAGTCCCAAACCTACCTGGCCGATAATCTTGAATTTGCCGTGCAGGCCTTCTTTGTCTTTGCGGAACACCTTGATGTAGTCGTCCAAAAAGCCTAATGTACCCAGCCAGATAGTGGTGATCAGCATTAGTATCATGTAAATATTATGCAACTTTCCCAACAAAAGGCAGGGTATGAGAATAGCAATGATAATAATCACACCTCCCATGGTCGGCACACCCACTTTCTTCACGTTAAAGGGATCTATGGATGCGTCACGTTGGGTCTCGGTAATCTGTTTACGCTTGAGTAGATTAATGAAATATTCACCGAAGATGGCTGAGATCAGCAATGACAAGATGATTGCCATCAATGAGCGGAATGAAACGTAGCTGAACATTCCGGCTCCGGGAAAATCAGACTTCTCTAAATAGTGGAATAAGTAGTATAACATTTCTTGTTGGTTTATTCATTTGCAAAAATATCTCTTAATACCTCTTTATCATCGAAATGGTGCTTTACACCTTTTATTTCCTGATAATTCTCGTGTCCTTTCCCGGCAACTAAAATGACATCTTTGGCTTGGGCCAGCATGCAAGCTGTGCGGATGGCTTCTTTACGGTCTGTTATGCTTATCACTTTGCGCATATCCTCTTGAGTCAGCCCCGCCAGCATATCGTTGATGATGTCCTGCGGCTCTTCAAAACGGGGATTATCAGAGGTGATAATGACCTTATCGCTTTGTTTCACCGCTTCTTGCGCCATCAAGGGGCGTTTGCCTTTATCACGGTTGCCGCCGGCTCCCACTACCGTAATTACGTTACCTTTGCCATTCAGAACTTCGTGAATGGCATTCAGCACATTTTCCAAGGCGTCCGGAGTATGAGCATAGTCCACAATGGCGGTATAACCTTTGGGGGAACGTAGTGAATCGAAGCGTCCTGTAACGGGGCGGAGAGTGCTCAGTGCCAGCAGGACGTCTTCCGGATTTTTGCCAAGCAGGCAGGCTGCTCCATGAACAGCCAGCAGGTTCGAGGCGTTAAAGCGTCCGATGAACTGTACGTTTACTTCTACATTATTTATATCAAGTAACATTCCTTCAAATCCGTCTTCCAGTACTTTCCCTTTGAAATCACTCAGGCTGCGCAAAGAATAAGTGCAAACTCTGGCCTTGGTGTTCTGGGTCATGATCCGTCCGTTCTTGTCATCCAGATTGGTCAAGGCAAAGGCGCTTTTGGGCAGATCGTCAAAAAATGCTTTCTTTGCTTTCAAATAATTGTCCACGGTCTTATGATAGTCCAGATGGTCACGGGTGAGATTGGTAAAGATGCCACCTGCGAATTTTAAACCACCGATCCGTTTCTGTGCGACCGAGTGTGAGCTTACTTCCATAAAAACATATTTGCATCCTTCATCCGCCATACGTCCCAGCAACTTGTTCAATGTAATAGGGTCGGGGGTGGTATGGTCTGTCGGGATGGCTTCCTCGTCTATATAATTACATACAGTGGAAATGAGTCCTGTCTTATATCCGAATTTGCGGAACATATTATATAATAAGGTAGCGATCGTGGTTTTTCCGTTGGTTCCTGTCACGCCAACCAATTCCAATTTGGAGGTGGGGTCACCGTAAAATGTGGTTGCCAGTTTCCCGACAACGTCTTCCGTGTTGTTCACCTTTATATAGGTAACATTTTCAGTCAAAATTTCAGGAAGGTTCTCGCATACCACTGCACAGGCTCCTTTTTCTATCGCTTTGGGGATATAGGCGTGTCCGTCAGTCTGCGTTCCTTTTACAGCAACGAAAATATGCCCGGGCTCTATCAAGCGTGAGTCCATGTTTATTCCCGAAATCTCTTGGGTTATATTGCCTATGATCTCATTGACTGTTATTCCTTTAATAATCTTTTCCAGTTTCATGTTCTTCCTGTTACACTGTTAATTTAATCGTAATTGTATGGTCTGTCCTTTGCGTAAAGTGTTGCCTGCCGGGATACTTTGTGACTTTACTTTGCCGATGCCGGTAATCCGGGCTTTCAATCCCATGCTTTCAAGTAGATAGACAGCATCCCTTGCACCCATACCGATAACACTTGGTACAAATTTATTGTTAATGTCTTTTTTGTTGAACAATACATTGTCCGGATTGCTAGTAACATTTCCCCATATTGGTTTGCCTTCGACTGATTGTTCCGAAATGCCTGATGAATTTACATTTATCCGGTTCAATACATAATGTGCAGCGCTTATATCTCCGTTTTTCACATCTGGAATAAGGATGGAAGTGGAGTCTTTTGCTTCTCTCAAGTCTTGTGCCAGATGTTTGGCAAATACGCGCTCAGCAATTTTACTAAATACACTACCGGCCATTAAACCTCCTGAGGCAGGAAGCCCTGGTTTTTGAATGGCTACAATGCAACTATATTTAGGTGCTTCTGATGGAAAATATCCACAGAAACTTACCAAATAGCGGCGCATTCCATTAGTATATCCGGCTTTTCCTTGTGAAACTTGCGCGGTACCTGTTTTACCAGATACGTGAAATTGTTTGGAACCTGCTTTTTTCCCTAGTCCTTCGCTGACAACTTTTTCCAGAATCATCTGTATATCGCTGATGGCTTGAGGGGAGGCTATAGCAGGATTGAGTATTTCGGGGGCGATATCTTCCACTATCTGTCCGTCTTTGACAATAGATTTGACAAAACGTGGTTTGACCATTACTCCGCCATTCGCTATTGCATTATAAAATGCTAATGTATTGATTGGTGGTATCTGGGTCTCATAACCGATAGACATCCATGCTAGTGCTGTGCGTGACCAGTTGCTCAAATTTTTGTTAGGTATACGGATATTGGGTTTGCCAGTTCCGGGAATATCGAGATTTAACGGAGTAGCAATGCCCACCCGATGCAGCCCGCGTACAAATTTTTCCGGGTTATTATGATAGTGATCATCAATCAACCGTGACACACCGATGTTTGAAGACACCATCAATGATTTTGTTGTATTGATAGTGCCGTAGCCTCCGCGATGCCAGTTATGATCTTTCATATAGCGGCCGTGCATCATATAGACCCCATTGCCAGTTTCCACCACGGTTTCTGGAGTGATAACCCCATCGTCCAGTGCTACTAGTATGGATGCAGTTTTGAAAGTAGAGCCTGGCTCCATCATATCTGAAACCGCATTATTGCGTATTTCTCTATAAATTCCATCATTACATTTAGTCATGTTTACAATGGCCTTGATATCTCCTGTCTGGACTTCCATCAGAATTGCAACTCCTACAGTAGCGTTGATTTCTTTCAGTTCGTCTATTAATGCCTTTTCTGCAATGTCCTGCATACCCACATCAATGGTGGTGATGATGTCGCATCCGTCTATAGGGGGGATATCTACAATGTTCAGGTATTTGTTCATAACTTTTTGGCGATGGGTAATCCCCTCTCTCCCTTTTAATATAGAGTCGTATGAAAGTTCCAGTCCATTCTTTGCTCCTTGTTCAATATCGGGAAACATGTCTCCTAATGTACGCATTGCCAACGATCCAAAAGGCTTTTTGCGTTGGTTGAATGCCTGTTCATGGAATCCGCCTTTGTATTTATTCAGGTTGAAAACAGGTAGCCGTTTTGTTTCCTTATATTGTATATAGGAGATACGCTTTGGGTAGAGTAACCAACTGCGGCTCTCTTTTTTTCTTCCGTTTTTAATATGCTGTTTGAAAGAGGCGGCACTTTTATCAGGGAATATTTCATGCAAGCCTTTACAGATTGTGTCAAGGTTCGCATAAAGGACAGAGTCTTTGATATACTGTAATTTCAGCCGTGTCTTTTCCTCTTCTTCGGTTTCTCCCTTTTTTTTATTTATCATGAAGTCCATGTATATCTTATACTCAGGAAGGCTGCTTGCCATCAGCTGACCGTCGGATGAGATGATGTTGCCACGGGTAGGATGTATGGTGACGTTCTCTTTTACAAAACGGTCGGCTACGTCTTTCCAGTATTGGCGTTCGGCAAACATGATGACTCCAGCTTTGCCAATAATGGCAATACCTATCAACACCATAATCAGAATGGTGAAGGAGAAGCGGAGCATTATGTTCTTTTGATTGGGCATCATGGGCTTAATCTTTCTTTATTAAATAAGGACGGCTGGTAGCTGTTTGTAAGCGGCTGTCTTCCGTCGAAATATATTCTTCAATACGTGATTGACGGCTTTTCTCCATTAATTCGGAGGAACGTGTCAGTGCATCGTATTTGATGTCGATCAAATCTTTTTTCAACTTATCAATTTCAATAAGTTCCTGCTGGCTGCTATAACGGTTGTCTATGTATAGCACGGTCAGGATCATGATGAGAATCAGCAAACGGGTCTGTCTTTTGAAGAAGTCGTTTGCAAGGATATCTCCTCCCAATATGCTGCGGATGGACATGTGCTTGGATGAAGCGGCTTGTCCGTCTTTGGGTTGTTGTGCATTTTGTTTCTGTCCTTCTTCCATCTCGTTATTTTTTTTCTGCAATTCTCAACTTGGCGCTTCGGGAGCGCGGATTACGTGCCACTTCTTCGTTTCCGGCAACAATCACTTTATTGTTGACTAGTTTGAAAGGAGTCTGTACATTACCAAAAAAATCCTGTTCGGCTTTGCCTTCTATATTCCCGGTCTTCATGATATTCTTTACCATGCGGTCTTCTAAGGAATGATAGGTGATTACAACCAGTCTGCCTCCCGGTTTCAGCGCTTTGGTTGCTGCATAAAGCATTTCTTTCAAGGCTTCCATCTCTTGATTTACTTCTATGCGTAAAGCTTGGAATACTTTTGCGAGTTCTTTTTTCTCACGTTCCCGCCCGAAAAGCGGTTTGATAACTTCAAGAAAATCGCCAATGGTGACAATTGGTTTTAATCCCCGCGCTTTAACGATGGTTGATGCCAGTTTGCGGCTGTTCTTTAATTCACCATATAAGTAGAAAATATTAGCCATACGTTCTTCGTCATAGGTATTCACCACATCAGCAGCTGTCATACCTGCACGTTTGTTCATCCGCATGTCCAATTTGCCCTCGAAACGGAATGAGAATCCACGTTCAGAGTCGTCAAAGTGGTGTGAAGAAACACCTAGATCGGCCAGAATGGCATCCACTCCTTTTACGTCATAATAGCGCAAGAAGTTAGGGAGGTAGCGGAAATTACTACGCACAAAAGTGAAGCGGCTATCGTTTACAATATTCTTCTCTGCATCCTCGTCTTGGTCAAAACTATATAGGTGTGCGGTGTCGTTCAGCCGGTTTAAGATCTCTTTGGAATGTCCTCCACCACCGAAAGTGACATCTACGTAAACTCCTCCGGATTGAATGTTCATTCCGTTTATGCTCTCGTTTAGTAATACCGGCACATGATATATCTGTCCTGCTTTACTCATTCTATTTCTACGTTGTTGTTAATTCTCATAATTTCTTCCAATTCTTTTCCAAAGTCCTCCGGTGCAATGAAGGGGGAGTCTGCTATTTCTTTGGACCAAATTTCTATAGTATCGTCCAGCCCGATAAATCGTACGTCTTGTTGTATTTTTGCTAAATTTAAGTATCGTTTGGGTATCAGAAAACGCCCGTTCCCATCTAATGTGATAATTTCTACATCTGAAACGAACTGACGGAAAATCATCTGGTGCTTGGAATTCCAGCGATTGAGCTTACGGCGTAGTTCATTCATTTGTTCGTTCCATACATTTTCGGGATAAAGTACTAAGCAATCCTGATACGTGTCTTTACGTAAAATCAAGCATTCTTGGGAGGCGGCTTGCAGCTGCTTCCTGAACACGGCAGGCAGAAACACTCTACCTTTTGCATCCGTTTTTGCTTCAGAATTCCCAAGAAATCTCATATTTACACCTTATTATATTATTCAAGGTGTAAAATTACACAATTCCCCACAATTCCCCACAATATTTTAAGAAAATATTTCGAGAAGTTTTCAACAGACTGTTAAAGCGATTGGCGGTTTGGTAAACAGGACGTTTAAAATTAATGATTTTATGACAAAAAACAATGGAAAGGATGGGTTGCCGGAAACTGAAAAATGGAATTAGGTTATTGCACATTTGTTTTTGTTTTGCGCAAAAATGGAAGGATTTGTATGACTTCATATACAAAAACTCTTAATTTCTTTAGAGGTTAAGCGTTTTTTTTGTCATAAATAGCCAATATAAAAAAAGATAAGTTACTTTTGCATAGAAAAGAATGTTTGCAACATGACTGATGATTCTATATTTTTAATCGACATAGAAAAGATATTGAAAAAGAAAGCCGGGAAAAAATATAAATACATTCCCCGTTTTGTTGTTTCGTACCTGAAGCGCATTGTGCATCAGGATGAACTGAATGTCTTTTTAAAAGATTCCAAAAATAAAGTCGGAGTTGACTTTCTGGAAGCTTGTATGGAGTTTTTGGATGCAAAAGTGGAGATAAAAGGATTGGAAAACTTGCCTGAAGAAGGTAAATGTACTTTTGTAAGCAATCACCCGCTGGGAGGACAGGATGGGGTTGCTTTGGGGTATATCTTGGGAAAACATTACAATGGTAATGTACGCTATTTAGTCAATGATTTGTTGATGAATTTGCATGGTTTGGCTCCTTTATGCATTCCTATCAATAAAACAGGTTCGCAATCTAGGGATTTCCCCAAAATGGTAGAGACGGGTTTTGCTTCGGACAATCATATTATTATGTTTCCTGCAGGATTATGTTCTCGTAGACAGAACGGAGAAATTAAGGATTTGGAGTGGAAAAAGACATTTATCAC
Organism: Bacteroidaceae bacterium; assembly: GCA_011959205.1. GTDB lineage: Bacteria > Bacteroidota > Bacteroidia > Bacteroidales > Bacteroidaceae > Phocaeicola. The sequence continues at coordinate 8,717 of BLLV01000103.1, read as the reverse complement.
TAAAAGTGTTGAAACGCATCGTGATGTGGTGCCTTTGCGCTTTGAAGGCCGGAATTCGGATTTTTTTTATAATTTGGCAAATATATGTAAAGCATTTGGCATTAGATTCAATATTGCTATGCTTTATTTGGCGGATGAAATGTTGAAGAATCGTCATAAAACCTTTACCTTGACTATTGGAAAACCCATTCCTTGGCAAACTTTCGACAAAACAAAGACTCCAGCTCAGTGGGCGCAGTTTGTAAAAGATGTAGTCTACAAACTATAATAGACAAAAGAGAGAATAAAGAGATATGGAAGAAATTATTGCACCGATTAGCAAAGAGATTCTGAAGGCGGAACTTTCCGAGGATAAACGCCTGAGGTTTACGAATAAAAGTCATAATGAAATTTATGTTATTACATATCAAGATTCGCCAAATGTGATGAAGGAGATTGGCCGATTGAGGGAGATCGCCTTTCGTGCTGCAGGTGGCGGAACGGGAAAATCAATGGATATTGATGAATATGACATTATGGAAAACCCATATAAACAATTGGTCGTATGGAATCCTGAGGCAGAGGAGATTTTGGGAGGCTATCGCTATCTTTTGGGGGATGAAGTGCAATTTGATGAACATGGAAAGCCTTTGTTGGCCACTGCCCACATGTTTAATTTTTCGGAAGTTTTTTTGAAAGAATATTTGCCTTATACGGTAGAATTGGGGCGTTCGTTCGTTACATTAGAGTATCAATCGACCCGTGCCGGCTCCAAGGGGTTGTTTGCTTTGGATAATTTGTGGGATGGTTTGGGGGCATTAACTGTGATCAAGCCTAATGTGAAATATTTCTTTGGTAAGATGACCATGTATCCTAGTTATCATCGCCAAGGACGTGACATGATATTATACTTTTTGAATAAGCATTTTAGCGATAAGGCTAAGTTGATAACTCCAATGAAACCGTTGGAAATAGAAACAGATAAGAAAATGTTGGAAAATCTTTTCTGTTATGATTCTTTTAAAGAAGACTACAAGATCCTGAATACAGAGGTACGTAAGCTGGGATATAATATTCCTCCTTTGGTTAACGCATACATGAGCTTGTCTCCTACAATGCGTATGTTTGGAACGGCGATTAATTATGGATTTGGAGACGTGGAGGAAACCGGAATTCTGATTGCTGTGAATGAAATTCTGGAAGACAAACGGGTGCGCCATATCGAATCATTTGTAAAGCAGCATCCTGAAGCCTTGAAAATAACTTCCGGAGCACATCCCATACTGACCCAATAATAGAGTGGGTAGCAGCATTGAACGAAAGATTGTCAGATGCGGATAAACATTAAAAGGTTCATGTTGTCCGTGTCTGACAATCTTTTTATTATACTGCCTATACAGCCGGCAGGCTGTTGCCTTTGATTTTCCGGTAGAGGTCGAGCGCATATACATCTGTCATGCCCGATATGTAATCCAGTACAGCCTGGATCTTTCCATATACAGTGGGTGCGTTCACATTGTATTGTTTGGATACACGATTGATAAGTAGTTGTGAATACGCCTTTTCCGGAGAGCATACAGCATTAATCATCAGGTCGATCAAAGTGTTGATAACTCTAAAACCGGCTAATTCAATGTCCAGTACATCACTGGAGCAGTAGATTCTTTGAAGGGCAATTGTTGAACAATTTTCATAGGCCTCTTTCAATGGGCTGCAAATGTGTTTTATCAGTGCCTTTTCAAACTCTCCGGCCAATATCTTCTCTTCATTTTCAATAAATACTCGCGTACATTCTTTTATCAGTGCGCCGATGACCGAAGAGCGTAAATAGGCTATCTGTTCATTGACGTCCGTTACAATCCGGCAAACTTCCTCAATGCGTTTTCTTCTTTTCTCATCAAAGAACAGCATATACAGTTCTTTGGTCTCGTCATGTGTCAGAAGTTTTAATTTATGTGCGTCTTCTATGTCCATCATCTGATAACAAATATCATCCGCAGCTTCCACCAGATAGACCAACGGATGACGTGCGTAGCGTAAAGGCTCATCCGGCCGGCTGAGTTGGATAATGCCCAGCTCTTTTGCTATTTTCTGATAATCAGCTTCTTCGCTTAAGAAGAAACCGAATTTTGATTTCTCTCCTGCCAGTTGTGAGGAAAAAGGATATTTTACAATAGATGCCAAAGTGGAGTAGGTCATCACGAACCCTCCTTTCCGTCTTCCTTCAAACTGGTGGGTCAGGATGCGGAAGGCATTGGCATTTCCTTCGAAATGAGTTAAATCATCCCATTCCATTAATGAAAGTTCTTGTTTCAGTGCCATCCCTTTTCCTTCCGAGAAGTAAGTTGAAATGGCCTTTTCTCCCGAATGGCCGAAAGGCGGGTTCCCTAAATCGTGTGCCAGGCAGGCAGCTGAGACGATGGAACCTATTTCCGATAGATGGGAGTCGGTCAGATCCGGGTGCTTCTGTAGAAGTTGACTGGCAACATCGTTTCCTAAAGAACGTCCTACACAAGACACTTCAAGGCTGTGAGTCAGCCGGTTGTGTACGAATACGCTACCCGGCAAAGGAAATACTTGGGTCTTGTTCTGCAAACGGCGGAAAGGTGCCGAGAAGATGAGGCGGTCATAATCGCGTTGGAATTCGGAACGGTCATCTTTACGGGCTTCGTGCAGTTCTTCCATGCCGAAGCGTTTATTTGATATTAATTGTTTCCAGTTCATAATTCAGGCTTTATCTGTTTGCAAAAGTAAGAAACTTCCGTTTAAAAAACTGTAAACGCTTAGATAAATCCATCTAAATGTGTAAATTCGCACTTTATTAATTATGTGGTAATGTGCTGATTTGTCAATATGCCAATTGCCTGGACGTCTCTGGGCTATGTTTGTTGTCTGCAAATTATTAGCACATTGATAAATTATAAAAATTATGAAAGTACAGGTAATCAATAAATCAAAACACGCTTTGCCCGAATATGCCACCGGGCAATCGGCCGGAATGGATATCCGTGCCAACCTTGACGAACCGATTGTGCTGAAACCTTTGCAACGTTGTTTGGTTCCTACGGGACTTTATATCGCATTGCCGGAAGGTTTTGAAGCGCAAATCCGTCCGCGTAGCGGGCTGGCTATCAAGAAAGGCATCGGGGTTCTGAATTCTCCGGGTACGATTGATGCCGATTATCGTGGTGAGATTTGCATTATCCTGATCAATTTGTCATCAGAGGATTTTAGGATAGAAGACGGAGAACGCATTGCGCAAATGGTCATAGCCCGTCATGAACAGGCCGAATGGCAGGAAGTGGAAGTATTGGACGAAACGGAACGTGGCGCGGGTGGCTTTGGACATACCGGAAAAAAGTAAAAGGAAAATAATGAATAGAAGATTGAAATATGTGCCCATGTTATGTGTGTGCCTGGTAGGCATACTTGTTTCATGCGGCACGGTGAAGAGAACCTCCGGTTCGTCCGGAAATAAAGCTGTTGTGGAGGAGAAAGATCCGCTTACGCCGGAACAGCGTCGTAAATACGACTATTTCTTCCTGGAAGCGCTCCGGATGAAGGAAAAAGGTGACTTGGACGCGGCTTTCGAAATGTATAGTCACTGTCTGGACATTTATCCGCAAGGAGCGGCTACACTGTTCGAGATTTCCCGTTTCTATATGTTTCTCAATCAGCCGGAAAAAGGGGAGAAAGCTTTGAAGGAAGCGGTGGAAGCCGATCCTAGGAGTTTTTGGTACAAGCAGACTCTGGCGGCTTATTATCAAGGGAAGGGGAACTATCCGAAAGCCATTTATGTATATGAGGACATGGCTGGCCAGTTCCCTTCACGTTTGGAACCGTTGATGGCTTTGATCGATCTCTATACCCGTACCAAGGACTATCAGCAGGTAGTCAATACGTTGAACCGCCTTGAAGCCTTGGATGGAAAGTCCGAACAAATCAGCATGGAAAAGTTCCGTATGTATCTGGCTATGAACAATGATCAGCAGGCATTTACGGAGATAGAGAACTTGGCGAAAGAATATCCATACGATATGCGTTATCTGACCATTTTGGGGGATGTCTATCTGAACAACGGCAAGGAAGAAGAAGCGTACGAAACTTATCAGAAAGTATTGAAGGAAGAACCGGGCTATGCGCCGGCGTTGCTTTCCATGGCTTCTTATTACGAGAAAAAAGGGCAGGATAGTCTGTATCAGGTACAGCTGGACACAATTTTGCTGAATGATAATGTGGATAGCGATACCAAAATGAACATTATGCGCCAGCTTATTCTGCGTTCCGAGCAAACGGACAAGGACAGCACGAAGATAGCGGGCCTGTTTACCTCTATGTTGAGGGAGGAACAAGAGAATGCGGATATCGCTATGTTGGCGGCCCAATACCTTCTGACCAAAAAGATGGATAAAGAGGCGACTCCTGTTTTGCACCAGGTGCTTGAGATCGATCCGGAAAATACGCCGGCGCGCCTGCAGCTGCTGAGCTTTGCCATTCGTGAGCAGAATATGGATGAAGTGATCAGACTGTGTGCTCCTGCTTTGGAATATACTCCCGATGTATTGGAATTCTATTACTATATGGGGCTGGCTTATCATCAGAAAGAGAAAACAGACGAGGCATTGGAGGTTTTTAAAAAAGGAGTGAACCAGGTAACCGATAAGAGCAATAAGGATATCGTTTCTGATTTTTATGCCATCATGGGAGATCTTTACCATATCAAGAAAATGAATGTGGAGGCGTATGCCGCATACGATTCCGCTTTGGTTTATAAGGAAGACAATATCGGAGCCTTGAATAATTATGCCTATTACCTGTCTGTGGAACGCAAGAACCTGGACAAGGCGGAAGAAATGAGTTACCGTACCGTAAAGGCCGAACCCACCAATGGCACGTATCTGGATACTTACGCTTGGATACTTTTTGAGAAAGGTAAATATGTAGAGGCTAAGATCTACATTGACCAGGCTATGCAGAGTGATGGAAGCAAGAGTTCTGTTGTTGTAGAGCATTGCGGAGATATTTACTACATGAATGGAGATCGTGAAAAGGCTTTGGAGTATTGGCAGCAGGCGGAAAAACTGTCCAAAGAACCTCCCCAGGAAGGAAGTGAGGAACGTAGTGAGAAGGAACTGAAATTATTGAGAAAGAAGATCGTACAAAAGAAATACTTTGCAGAATGATGAAACGTGTCTGTTTTTATTTGTTTAGCACCTTGCTGGTTGTATGTATCTCTTCGTGTTCATCTACCCGCAACATGAAGAAAGGGGCATCAATCGGTAATTTGTCCGAAGCGGAATATATGGAAGAACTGATTAACCGCTCTCCGGCGTGGGATGCAGTTACTGCGAAAATGTCATTGGCTGTTGACTTGAACGGCAAGGGACCGACTAAAGTAAGTGGTACGTTGCGCATGAAACGTGATGAAGTCATCCAGCTCTCTATCACTCCATTCCTGGGGATTGAAGTGGCGCGTGCCGAAATTTCTCCAGAGGGGGTTCTGGTAATGGATCGCATGAACAAACGTTATGTACAAGTTCCCTTTGATGAGTTGAAAAATCTGGCAAAGGCCGATTTGGACTTTCATACATTGCAGGCCTTGTTCCTGAATGAGATTTTTCTTCCGGGAAAGAAGACCCTGACTGTCCGTGATATTTCCTCTTTTGCAGTGCGTCCCGAGAATGAGAATGCAGTAGTGGAGGTTAAGAATGGCAAACGTTTCGCCTATCGCTTTCGTACCGGTACGAGTGACGGGTTGTTGAAAGAAAGCCATATCGGCTTGTCCGGCACCCGGTATGGAGTGAACTGGCGTTATGACAAATTCCGCCCGTTGGAGCAGAAACAGTTTCCGGGAACTATGACGGTTTCTTTTGAAGGGGCTGCCAAACCGGTTACGGCTGTGTTCGAACTTTCCCGTCTTTCTACCAACAAAGATTGGGAAGCCCATACCGAAGTGCCTGGGAAATACGAAAGAATAGAATTGCAAGATTTGCTAAAACAGCTTATTAAATAATGTAATGAAACGCATTTTCTTATTACTCATAGCCTGTTGCTTTTTAAGTACTCTTTCAGCGCAGAGTACTCGGAAAATAAGGGAGCTTGAAGCCAAACGGAAGGAACTTCACCAGCAGATTGCTGAGTCTGAGACTCTGCTGCAATCTACCCAAAAGGATGTGAAAAGCCAGTTGGACAATCTTGCTTTGCTGACAGGCCAGATTGAGGAGAGAAGAAAATATGTCAATACGATAGAGAGTGATGTTCATACATTGACAAGTGAGATCACCTCTTTGCAACAACAACTGAATAAACTTCAACGCGACTTGAAAGACAAGAAGCAGAAGTATGAAACTTCAGTGCAATATATGTATCGTAACAAGTCCATTCAAGAGAAATTAATGTTTATTTTTTCTGCCGAGAACTTGAGCCAGACTTACCGTCGTATGCGTTATGTGCAGGAATATGCAAACTTCCAGCGTCTTCAGGGAATGGAGATTGAACGTAAGCAGAAGCAGATTGCCGCTAAGAAAAGAGAAGTGGAACAAACCAAGAATGCCAAACAGCATCTTTTAAAACAGGGTGAGGCCGAAAAGGCCAAACTGGAGGTTCAGGAAAAGGAGCGCCAGGCTCTTTTGGCGAATCTGCAAAAGAAGCAGAAAGGCATACAAAGCGAGATAAGGAAGAAGAAACGCTCGGCAGAGCAATTGAATGCCCAGATTGACCGTTTGATTGAAATAGAAATAGAGAAAGCTAGAAAACGTGCGGAAGAAGAAGCCCGTAGGAAGGCTGCTGCTGAGGCTACTGTAGCTAACAAAGCGGAAAGTGAACGTGAATCTACGGAAAAAGCAGAAACCATAAGGAAGGCTTCTCCTGTGGAGGAGTTTAATTTGAATAATGAGGACCGCCAGCTGTCGGGCAGTTTTGAACGTAACCGGGGCATTCTGCCGGTTCCCATTACCGGTCCATACGTGATTGTCAGCCATTACGGACAATACGCTGTAGACGGCTTGCGTAATGTGAAGCTGGATAATAAGGGGATTGACATCAAAGGTAAACCGGGAGCGCAGGCACGTGCCGTTTTCGATGGAGAAGTTTCGGCTATTTTCCAATATAATGGCTTGAACAATATATTGGTGCGCCATGGTAATTACATTTCCGTCTATTGTAACCTTTCTTCCGTATCCGTTTCTAAAGGAAGCAAAGTCAGCACACATACCGTTCTTGGTACTATCCATACAGATAGTTCGGGTAATACGGTCTTGCATTTTCAGCTTCGTAAGGAAACGGCTAAATTAAATCCGGAATTGTGGTTGGGAAGATGAAGGAGGCAAGTTTCCTTTCCGGCATCTTCCCGATGCGCGTAAATGGATAACTTTCTGTATGATAGCAGTTAAAGCATGAACCTGTAACTGCGGACGGAGTCTTTCCGTCTTAAAATGTGTCCGTTCTTTCGAAGAGAACGAAAAAACATTTATTATTGAAAATAAATCTCCAATTAGTTTTGAGTTCAAGTCTAATTGCGTACATTTGTCTCCTGCATTAAGTATCCTCATAGAAGTACATTAATACTTTTCCAATTTATTCTTTAGTAATGATGGTAAATCGTTAGTTCCTCTGTAAGATTCCTAATAGCAAAACGTACTTAATTTTTTAATTAAAACATTTATTTTGAAATGAACATTTTTATTGCAGGGCTTAGCTATAATATGAGTGAAGCCGAACTTGGTGAATTATTTGCAGAGTATGGCGAAGTTGTGTCTGTTAAGATTATCATGGACAGAGAAACCGGTCGTTCTAAGGGATATGGTTTCGTTGATATGGCTGATAATGAAGCCGGAAATAAAGCGATTGCAGCCCTTAACGAAGTTGACATGGATGGAAAAATTCTTTCTGTGTCGGTTGCGCGCCCCAGAGAAGAACGTCCGCACCGCAGCTATGGCAGCAATGGCGGGGGTGGTTACCGTGGTGGTAACAACAGCCGTGGTGGCGGCTACGGTGTTGGTCGTGGAGACAATGGCTATGGCAGAAACAGATATTGATTCTGTATCTCTATAAAATGCAAAGAAACCTGCTTTGGACGTTTAAAACGCTGAGGCAGGTTTTTTATTATATTCCTTTTCCTTTATCATAAAGATGCTTCTCTAACTCTTCTACACTTCCCCGGCTTCCGGAAATTACTCTCCTTAATTTTCTCTTCAACTTCTTTATCGCCTTTAGGTGGCTTTATTACAGCTTGTTATAACGAAGAATAGACTGTAGAATCTTTTATAGAACCTTCCATGCCATTGGCTAAGCTTTTTTTTGCCGGAGATTAAGGCTTTTTATGTAGCAACCTTCTACTGCCGCCCATAGTGGGTTGTACGACCCGCTATAGTAGGTCGTACAGCCGCCTATAGTAGGTTGTATAACCGCCTGATGGCGGCAGTAGTAGTTATCCATAAGAGAAGGCTTGGTAGAGCGGAAGAAAGGGCTTGGCCAATAATGATTCGAGAGTTGATAATCACTGCATGAGCCATAACTTATCTATTCATCTGTCCTTTTATTTCGAATGTAAATATATTTATATTTGATTATAATGAACCCAACTTATTTTTTAGGAATGATAATAGGGGTGGGGATAAGATTAGTTGTTGTGAATGAGTGGTTTATGGGTGCGATAAGTATGTGGCGGATTGCAGATCTCTTACTAAGAGATCTACAAATCTTGTGCAAAAATAAGGAAAGTTTTGATAACTAGTGCA
>BLLV01000102.1 GCA_011959205.1 Bacteroidaceae bacterium | reverse complement strand
AACATGGAATTGGCACGGCGTATGTTTATCTTTTCGAGTTTCTGCGGTCTGGCGTATGTGGATATACACAGGCTCTATCCGCACCATATCGGGGAGACTGCGGACGGCAGGAAATATATCCGCAAAAAGAGAGGTAAGACCAACGTGGAAGCATTTGTTCCGTTGCATCCTGTGGCAGAGCGTATATTGTCACTTTACAACACGACCGATGATACCAACCCCGTTTTCCCTTTGCCCATCCGTGATATACTTTGGCATGAGGTGCATTCCATCGGTAACGCACTGGAGTTTGAAGAAAATCTCTCCCATCACCAAGCCCGGCACACCTTCGGAACCATGTTGATTTCCGCTGGCATTTCGATAGAGAGCATCGCCAAGATGATGGGACATACAAATATCACCAGTTCCCAAGTCTATGCCAAAATCACGGATGACAAGATTTCCAAGGATATGGACAAGCTGATGGAACGGAGAAAGAAAGTATCGGCCGGCGAAAAGATAAACAGCGAAAATAACAAACATCAAATCATCCCATTATGAACAGAGGTATAATAACAATCAGTGAAAAGGGTGTAGTCACCATACCGACTGCACCTATATGGATGACCAAGTTCGAGATAGCCGACCTGTTCGGCGTGTTTTCCTGCCACATCCGCAAGGCTATCCGTTCCATCTACAAGAACAAGGAACTGAACGAATTTGACACGATGAAGTATCTCAGGCAACCGGATGGCATCAGTTATGACGTTTATGATATTGAAATGGTTATAGCCGTTGCATTCAGGATATGCAGTAAAGAGAGTGTCTTGTTCAGACGTTTTATAATAAATGAAATTAGCACCATTAAGAAAGCTACACCGATTACACTATTTGTTGCCAGCGTCAGAGGTAATAACCGATGGTATAGTTGAGGCTTATTCCATCAGCCACTCGTTTCCGATACACGGATGCAAAGGTAGTATATGGCTTGATGGCAGCGGCAAGGTCGGGCGGAAAAGCCGTTTCGGGCGGAATCTTCCTCCTGCGGAGCGTATTCAGCCCGAAAACCTTGCCACTGCCTGCCATACGCTTGAAGAGCATCCGGCAACGGAAACAAGCGACTGATGGGGAATCAGAAGAAAAAAGAGAGGAACGGCTTACAGACGAAGCTGGATTTTGACGCTCCGTCCGTAAACCGTTCCTTTCTCTTTTTGCCGAAAGTCCGTTGCTGACGCAATCATAGGGCAGACAGCAAACTGCGCTCCTTCAAGAAAATCATGTGTCTGTCAGCCGATAGGCGGAGCGGTAGCCGTCAGCAAGCATCCTTTCGATGTCGGA
>BLLV01000101.1 GCA_011959205.1 Bacteroidaceae bacterium | reverse complement strand
GGGTGGGGCACTTTTTAAATGTTGTTCCGGGTCCCTTTTCAAGTGTTAGCTACAATCAAAGTGCGGCAGGGAACAAATACAGAGGCGTAGCCCTCTGCGTTCGCCTTTCGTGCCAGCTGGTTCAGATTGTTCGCCATGCCACACAACTTGCGGATAAGGTCGCCATGTTCTTTCGAGAGTCGTTCTCTTACGCTACCTTCCGAGATGCAGCCACGGATGAACTCACTGGCAGAGACTCCTGCCGACTTGGCCTTGGACTTCAACAGATAGTAGTCCTCCGTTGCCATTTTCACGGTGACACGGTATTTCAACTTTTCGGCAGCACCCTTGACGGGGCGACCGCCTTTATTCTTTCTTTTCTTGCTGTTCATGATTATCAAGTTTACTTTGATTACTGATTGTAGTAGTTATAGACCAACGGGATGTCCTTCCCCTGCGAGTTTGGAACAGGGCAAGTGGTTTCGGTCTGCCCGAAACATAAACTTGCCCTCTCCAAACTTCGTCATAGGGATTAAGAGCAACTCTAAAAGTTCATCCGTTGGCCTTGCCTTAATTCTCACAATTTACGCCATTGTTCAATGTCGTTCCCGTATGCGGAAAGATGTTGGCGAGCGAGGTTCTCAACCAGTCCGGACACACTCATTCCTCTATCACCAAGATAGCGGACAATCTTGTCCAGCTCATCGCGCACCTCACTGCTGACGAACACAGGCTTGCGGTCAATAATCTTGGGGACTTGCAGAAAGGTGTCGCAATACTCGTCCAGCGAGAGCCGGCGTTGCTTGCTGCTGATGCGTCTGGCAATGATTCGCTCCGCAGGAGTGTCGTCCAATTCTGTAGTTGCTTCCTCATGCTCGTGTGTAACAGCCGCTGACACCACTGTCTGCACTACGGATGTGTCTGGCTCTTTCAACGGAGGAAAGAGACTGCCCGTTTCGTCAGACACCTCCGATTTCGCGTCAGCCGACTTCTCCGTCCGCTCAACATTGGGCATGGAAGGCAGATAGTCTTCCAACTTGAAGTTCTTGAACTCTTCATCGTTCTCGATGCTTTTGAAATTCTTACTCATACTGTTTCTTGTTAATGGTGAATAACTATTGGTCGTTATGCACATACTTGACCGTTTGTCGGGTGCAAAATAACTACCTATAGTTCACCCAGTCAAGAACTTGGATTCTCTTAGGCAATTTTGTATGGATTTGCTTTGGGGCGATAGAAACAATGGTGCAGACTCCACCGATTCGCTGGGCACGAATAACAGAAAAGGGCAAAGTCTCATTTACGGGCGGACTTGAATTAAGGTCTTATCGCAACCTCGAAATCCCCATTATATATAGGAATTAAGAGAGAATCCTCCGGCAACTGGCATCGGTTATCCGGCATACCGGTGCCAAAGGCTGCCAGTTCTGAAAAAAGCATTGCCGGATGGCGGATTATCCATTCCTTTGCGGCAAAAGAAACAACAAAAGGAAGCATTATGGAAATAGTATCAATCGAAAAAAGAACCTTTGAGGCGATGGTCGCCAAGTTCGACCAGTTCGTCCGCCGTATGGATGCCATCTGCCATCGGCACGGCGAAAAGACAATGAGCGAGTGGATGGACAATCAGGATGTGTGCCGGATGCTGAACATCAGTCCGCGCACGTTACAGACGCTCCGAGACAATGGTACGCTTGCCTTCTCGCAAATTAACCACAAGACGTATTACCGTCCCGAAGACGTGAATCGTATCGTGGCTCATGTAGAGGACAGACGAAAGGAGGCACGATTCAAGGGAAAGACAATATAAATAATAAACAAAGTAGAATAACAATTCCCACTAAATCCAAAGTAACATGAACGAACTGATGACCAAAGACAACGAGTGGATTATCCACTTCATGGGCAGTCTCGACCGACTACTGGACAACTACGAGCGACTGACTGCCAACTATCGCCCTACATTGGGCGGAGAGCGTTTCTTCACCGACAAGGAAGTATCGGCACGGTTGAAAGTGAGTCGCCGGACACTTCAGGACTACCGTAATGAGGGACGGATAGCCTATATCCAGTTGGGTGGCAAAATCCTCTACCGTGAATCCGACATCGAAAGGATGCTTGCTGACGGCTACCGCTCCGCCTATCGGCTGACAG
>BLLV01000100.1 GCA_011959205.1 Bacteroidaceae bacterium | reverse complement strand
TTTCCGAGAGTTTCAGCAAGGCGGCGATGTCCCGGTTGATTTCGAGGAACATGATATCCGAAAACGTCAGCGTGCTGTTCGTCACCACGCTCTCGAACTGCATACACAGGCTTTTCGTCTCGTCACATATCTTCATCAGATAGCTGCCCCAGTGGATGGCCGTTTGCGGCGAGCGTAGCATCAGCTTCGCCACCACCCATATTTTCGGCATGATTTTCTCCGCCACCATGCGGTAAATCCGGCGATAGTAATAATTCTCCGTACTGCTGCACCAGATACCGAGGTCGGACAGGGCCTTATGCTCCAAAAACTTGGAGGCGAAAATGCCTGCCGTGGCCACTTCCGCCGCGTTGTAATGTTTCAGGATGTCATCGACCTGCTCCCGGTAATAGCTCTCGGCCACCGTCTCCGTGCCGAAAGCGGCAGCCATAGCCGCCACGGTACGCGCGTCGTAGTTCACGCTGTAATACTGGGCGCGGACACGCTGCGCGAGGGCGAGCGACAGCACTATGAGGATGAGCGAAAGTCGTTTCATCAGTATCTCGCTTAACGGTTAAAAAAAAGGAATTTCCGCTTGCTGCGGTTATTTGTTTCGGGTACTCCTTGCAGGGCAAGTATCAGCTTTTCCGCTTCCTCCATTGCCTCGTATGGGGACAGGCTTCTGTATTTGACATACAGGTCTCTGGCAACCTCGTATCGGCGCTGTTGCCACTTGGCTGCTTCCGACTCTTCATAACGAATGATGGTGGTAACGCACTCGTCCTCTTCGGATTTAATGCCCATATAGATATCCAGCTCCTTTTCGGTCATACCCGGCCGCAGGCCATGTCTGCTTAGTATATCCCCGATGTGTGCGATGCTTTTGTGCCCCAAATGGCGGAATCGAATCAAATCCTGGTTGGTGTGCAGGCACAGGTCACGGACAGAGACAATCTCATGGCTCCCGCATACTTTGCGAATGCGAAGGGCGAAAGGTTCTTCGCAAAACAGCTCTCCTACATTT
>BLLV01000099.1 GCA_011959205.1 Bacteroidaceae bacterium | reverse complement strand
AAGTCCACACCCATTTGGCGTTGACCTTATATTTCTCTGCAATTTCTTCAGCAGTGTAATACTCAGTGATGTCGAAGTCCTCTTTAGGCATGATGCGCTCATACGGTTTGGTTTTCATCATTAGTTCGATGTCAGCACGGCGAATGAGCGACTTCTTACCACTGATGCGTGAAGCCCGAAGTTTGGATTCCTTTACCAATTTATATATGTATTGTCTGGTTACGCCCATCAACTTTGCTGCTTGGGCAAAAGAAACGAAATCTTGTCCCTCGGCGGCTTGTCGAGGTTGTAGCAACTCTTGCGAGCGTTTCAACTGCCCGGATGCGTTCTTTGTAACCAAGATTGGAACACTGATGGCTACAATAGCAGGTCGTTGTCTTTTGGGCTATAAATGGCTTTCCACACCATTAACAAATCTTTCTTACTTCCATATTCCCCTCGTTTACATTGGGGATAATTTTTCCTTATTTCTCTCTTATTTTGTCAACACAGTAAGCGTCTCCGGGATTCTATCTTGTCGCTCTTTTTTCATTCTTATATTTTTGCGCAGTATAAAAATGAAACATTATGGATTTATCAGAAAATCGATTTGAAAAAACCTGGAAACATTTCCTTGAAGCATTGAAAGTAGACAACACTTGTTCTTTAGCCGATGTTTGCCGCGCGCAACATACCACTTTGGGGGTATGAGCTCCTGGATGTCCAGACGTAGTTATAGTGTTAAACAAGCTAAGGCAGATGTGGTCCGTGATTATTATGGGGGCGTTGTCCCCATCCAACCGACCACTACCTCTCCTGCGTTCACTCAAATAGTACCCGCCATGTCTTCGGAAGAAGAGTTTAGTCTTGCCGGGATCACAATCACGTTTAACAGTGGAACCACCATTTCGGTCAAACGGGCCACACCCGGTGGGGTTATTAAAATGTTGCTCGATTACGAAAGAAAGGAGGGAGATCCATGTATTCTCTAACCTCAGCCAATCGATACTATCTGTACCAGGGCTTTGTTCGTATGAACCTTGGCATCGACGGTTTATTCAAAATTATACGTTTGGAAATGAAGGACTTGTCTCCCGTTTCCGGAGATATATTTTTATTCTTTGGCAAAAACCGACAAAGTGTAAAAATACTGCGTTGGGATGGCGATGGCTTTCTTTTGTACTACAAGCGCCTCGAAGGTGGAAGTTTTGAGTTACCAACATTTAACCCCCATACAGGCAATTACGAGATTTCTTATCAGGTTTTGTCTTTTATCTTAAATGGAGTGTCATTGAAGTCTGTACGGTTGCGAAAACGTTTCAGGGTTTGATATAATATACTGATTGTTAATTATTTGAATTAAATATATCATCCGATTTATTTGGCCAACTCGTTGATTTTTTATATCTTTATACCATGAAAAAGGATGAGATCATAGAGTTATTGAAGGAACAGATCAAGGGATTACGAGATGACAACAACAGACTCTTGGGCCAAGTAGATGCTTTGATAAAAGAGGTTTCTTCCCTTAAAGAAGCACTCCTTCAAAAAGGCGAATCTCTTAGCAAACAACAGCGCCTTGCTAAGGGGTTCGCCAAACTTGTATCCAACACATCCGAACGGCAACAAGCTCCCCAACCTGCCATGTCCGAAGAAGAGCGGCAGAAGAGAGAAGCTGAAAAAGCAGATAAGCGTAAAGCCAGAAAGAACAATGGTGCCAAACGTGACATGCATTATGAGATGGAGGAAGAAGAACATGTCGTTTATCCTGATGATCCCGATTTTGACATCAATAAAGCCCGGTTGTTTACTACCGCTCCCAGAATATGCGTCCGCTATGAATGTGTACCCATGCGCTTCATCAAGCACGTCTACAAGATACACACCTATACGCAAGACGGTCGCCTGTTTGAGGGAAAAACCCCGGTCTCGGCTTTCTTGAATTCCAGCTATGACGGCTCATTTATTGCCGGATTGATGGAATTACGTTATATGCAATCGCTACCTGTTGAAAGAATCATCAACTACTTCGAAGGCCATGGCTTTACGCTGAAGAAACCTACGGCTCATAAGTTGATAGAAAAAGCCTCAGGGCTCTTCGAAAATCTTTATAAGTGTATCCGGCAGACAGCTTTGAGTGATCCTTATAAGGCAGCCGACGAAACCTATTACAAAATACTCGTCCCGGAAAAGAACAGTAAGGGAAAAGGAGTCAGAAAGGGATACCTTTGGGTGGTTGTCGGCATAAACACCAGGATGATATACCTGCTCTATGATGACGGCTCCCGGTCTGAAAGAGTTATTCTTAACGAATTAGGCAGTTGCAAAGGTATCATACAAAGCGATGGCTACTTACCTTACCGGAAGCTCGAAAGCGATGCTTATCCCCATATCACACGCATCCCGTGCCTGCAACATATAAAACGGAAATTTATAGATTGCGGTGAGAATGACCCGGATGCAAAAAGAATCGTGGAGCTGATAAACACTCTTTATCAAAACGAACATAAGCATAAAATCGGGGTTGATGGATGGACGGTAGAACAGAATCTTGTCCATCGAAAAAAGTATGCGCCGGACATACTCGGAGAAATAAAAGATGTGCTTGATGATATAGAAGAGCGGGGAGATTTGTTGCCTAAAAGCGAACTGAAGGAAGCTATCACCTATCTTCGCAAGGAGTGGAATGCCGTGGTGGACATCTTTAATTATGGTGACACTTACCGATGCAGCATATTATGCTAATTGACTATCAGCAGTTTGCGATTTAAAAGATAGAATGCTTGAAAAATTACTTGTTTTTTCGCTGAAAATCGAAGATTTAACGTTTTTAACCTTAGTTTACTTTAAACGAAGGGAAAAGAGAAAAATAATCCTCGTTGCTTTGAAACTTCCGGTTCGCAAAGATAGGGCATGTCTGTGATTATTTCGCTGATTATGGATGCAAAATCATAAATGAGTTCACGGATTTTTTAGCTTATAATGGTGGTCTTCGATTTTGGTAGAGCTATTTCTTTCTTCCCTCCAAGATAAATATTACACATATACAACTTATTATTAGATATATAAGTCGATACAAACAGCATAAAGTAACAAAATAACAACAATAGTAAAGAATATATGTAATTTCCGAATCCTTGATTACGAAGTACAGGTTTAATCGACTTCCATTACTTGTGAGATTATCCTATAAAAGCAAAAATTCTTCATTGAAAATCGTAAAATATCAATCTTGGCGTATTTCCTTTCATTTTGTTTCATGTTTTTGAAAAAAATTATATCTTTGCATTCGGACTATAGCACCCCTACGCTTATTTGTTTCCGATAGACGTGTCTTTCACGACAATGGCTGGGGAAGTTCACGCCGAGCCTAGTGCGGCGAAGTCATACGAATGATGCAGTTGCACAAAGCGGGCTTTGGGTGGGAAAGTATAGTCCATACATAATGAAGGCGTTTATTCGACGCTGTGTTTAGGACTTCCTGTAATCTAGCAAATTCACAGAATCATAGTCTTGAACCTAGCAACGGTAGATGTCCCGGGTGTGATTATATCATCCCCGTGGAGACCTTGTAAGCATGGATTGTACCCTTTCGGGCACAACAAGGTTGTTTATATAGGTCTCTTTACGGTGTTTGATTATTCATATCGGCGTGGGCTCTGACGTTGTCTGTTCAACTATGATAGGCAATTGATAGAGCCTCAGGAAGTGGAATGGACAACAGGACGATTCCACGCTTTTTTATGTGCTATCAACTGAGTTCTGTCTAGAATAAAGTTAGCACCGATATGAATATCAATGAACTTGCATCTAAATATGCAAACACTCATGGAGGTGATATAGTTCCTTCTTGCACCGGACTTACCTCCGATGCCCTCCCCGAAGTTCTAAAGCCTATGATGGTGGAGAACTCAGATACAGGGGTGTCCACCAGAAATGCGCTGTCGGCAACCCACCCCCCATTACATTCCACCTTCCAAACAGACAATTCTCATTGGTACGCTCTACGTACCACTTACGGAAGAGAAAAGAAAGCATACGATTATATTATAAGTAAAGGTGGAACAGCCTTCTATCCTACACTTTCCACCGTTAAACTTGTAGATGGTAAACGTAAAACAGTAGAAGAATCGCGTATTCCCAACCTCTTCTTTGCTTATGGCACAGAAGAAGAAATCAAGTCTTTTGTTTACGATAACGTAAACCTCCCTTATCTTCGTTTTTACTATCGTCACTTCCACATCGGCAATAAAATCGAGCCACTGATTATCCCTGACAATCAGATTGAGAGTCTTCGCATAATCTGTAAAGCAGATGCGGATGATATCATTGTATCTACTGATGAGGTGCAAAAATTCCAAAAGGGACAAGCGGTTCGTATAGTTGAAGGGAAATTCAAGGGGGTAACAGGTATTGTGGCTCGTTATCAAGGACAGCAGCGAGTAGGAATAGTTATAGATGGTTTGCTAACTATGGCTACAGCATACATTCCTAATGCGTTTCTTGAAGTTGTAAAAAAGTAAAATATTTAAATAAGCTAACATAAAAATGAAAAAGTCAGTTATGATGCGTGGTTCTATTATTGGCCTGAGTTGCATATACTTAATGATATGTTCTAGCTGTAAAAATCCACGCAGTGGTGAGTCGAAAGGTGAATATAATACCAAATGCATAGAAAAAATAGAGATAGAACCTACTACATATAATTTCTACGTTGAAAACTCAGGTAGTGTAAAAGGTTATTTTAAAGGGTATGTAAATGATGCTGGTAATATCCTTAAAGAGTTTTATGATAGAATAGAAGAAAACAAAGAAGATGGCGATACTATTTCGCTAAACTATATCAATAATGAAACTATTCCACAAAAAAGTGATATAAATACATGGCTCAACCAGATTTACACAAATTGTAATTCAAGTTATTCAGATATAGATAAGGTCCTTGAGCAAATTCTATCGGGCACTAATGACAATACCGTAAATATTGTTCTTTCCGATTATTGTTTTGAAAGTAGGTTCGGAAATTTAGATAAAGCAAAATCAGAAATCACCAAGATTTTCACCAAAGGAATAAATAAATATAACGATTTATCTATTGCCATATATAAATACGAAGCGTCATTTGACGGGTATTATTTTCCTGGTAAGATAAAATATAAAGGTAAACGACCACTTTATTTATGGATTTTTGGCCCTAGTAGAAAGGTTAAAGATGTGGTTAACTTGCCAGTAATATTAGAAAATGAAGCAAAAATGTTCTTGCAACCAATGGAAACATGTGCAACAAAGGTTGTTACAAACAATGCCCGAATGACTGATAAAGGTAAAGACATAATTGTTAAGCATTGGAAAGAAGACCGTTATGAAAACAATCTGTACAAGGTTGATATAAAAGTAGATTTATCAAAGGTTATAATTTCTGCATCGGAAATTAAAGATGTTCAAAAATACACGATAGTACCTAATGATTACTATATTGATAATATAAAATCTGAAAGTAATGGACAGTATATCTATACAATTGCAACTAATCGACGACCTTTTGCATGTGATTTAACTATTGGCTATACAACAAAATTACCGAATTGGGTTATTACATCTAATTTTGAAAATAACTCACTTCCTAAAGATAGTACAACTTATGGTATAAAATCACTAATTGAGGGAGTAAACAATGCCTATCAAAATAAAGACAATAACATTTTTACAATTAATTTAAGTCTAAAATAATATGGAAGATTTATTTAACTCGATTTACTATTACACAAATGGCTTCTATAGTGTAGAACTTGATTCATATCTCTATGAAACCATACCAGGCTATCTGCACATAGGTGCTTTTATGCTTATTTGTTCTTTTGTGGTGTGTGCGATATTCTACTATGTTTTAGCTCCAGTGCGCAAGCAAACTATGTGGTGGTTTGTATATTCTGGCATAAATGCTATCATCAATTTTGTATTTGCATTATGGTACACGATGACACCATTAATTAACAATGAAGTTGACCCATCAGAAGAATGGTCATATTTGGATTGTACCATGTTTAGCTTCACTAATGTGATTTGGTCATTTATCTTCTTTGTGGTTGCATCACTAATCATAAAATGGGGTAGCACAGCAAAATATGTACCTTTTCAAAAATTTTAATATCATAATATATGAGTAAGCTCTATGTTTTTGCAATAGGCGGGTCGGGGTCGCGTGTTTTAAGATCGCTTACAATGCTTCTTTCTTCAGGTGTACATACCGATTACGAAATTGTCCCTATGATTGTCGATCCGGATCAATCAAACGGTGATTTGGTTCGCACTGTTGATATTATGCGCTCTTATGAAAATATTCATAATGCTCTTAGTTTTAACAATAATGAAAAAAATGAATTCTTCAAAAATCCAATAAGTGCTCTCAATAACGATGGCAATTATCTACTTCCATTGATTGGAACTTCGGGAATATCATTTGAAAATTATCTGAGTCTTAGCACTATGTCTTTAGAAAATCAAGCCATCATGAGAATGTTGTTTTCTAATGCAAATTTGGCTTCAGATATGAATGTCGGTTTTAAGGGTAATCCTAATATTGGCAGTATTGTACTTAACCAATTCACCGACTCAAAAGACTACAATACTTTCGCAACGAATTTTGTTAATGGCGACAAGGTATTTATTATCAGTTCGATATTTGGAGGAACAGGTGCAAGTGGTTTTCCTCTTTTGTTAAAGAATATGAGAACAAATTCCAATACTGCATTAGCAAACGCACCAATTGGAGCAGTTTCTCTTCTTCCATATTTTAATCTTAAAACAGACAAAAAGAGTTCAATCCAAGCAGATTCTTTCATTACAAAAGCAAAAGCGGCTTTAAACTATTATGAGAAAAATGTCACCGGTAATAACACTTTAGACGATATGTATTATTTAGGTGATGATTTTTCAGCTGCTGGTTACGATAATTGTGACGGTGGTGGTAATCAACAAAATAATGCTCATTTGGTAGAAATGCTTGCGGCTCTTTCTATTATTGATTTTGCCGGAAAACAATCTCAACAGAACACAGTGAAAAATACCAATTTTCATGAATTTGGTCTTGAAAGTGATTCACAAAGTGTTATGTTTGCTGACTTTGGAATTGAAACAAATAACATAATACGTAAGCCATTGTCTATGATGGCGATTTTAAATTCATATCTGAACAATCGTGATGCCTCACATCGTTCTTCACAGAAATGGGCAAAAGATAAGAGTTCTATCTTGGGGGATTCTTTTTGGAGATCTTCCAATTTCAGTACATACAACAAATATAAGCAATGCTTTGAAGAATGGCTTAGTGAGATGAAAGAAAATCATATTTCTTTTGAACCATTTAGACCGGATAAGTCTTCTGTAGATGCTTTAGATATTGTTGTAGGTATTACACCTCACTATGGCTTTTTGTCAAAGAAAGGCTGTGACTATATAGACAAGAAGCTAAGTGATAACATTGGTAAAATCTCCGCTAATCTCAATCCACTACAATCTTTTCTTGAGCTATTCTATATTACGCTTAAGGAAATATGTGAAAACAAACTTAAATTGTAATTATGGGACACATTTTCAGATTAAAAAGAGCAGGTATTGTTGCTACAAAGACTACTATCGTCGATTGGAGCAATTCAACTGCAACAACATATAATCATGGGTATGTTGATGGAATCTCTGATGCTACAACTACGCAAAACGAGATAACTTCAATTCCTTCTCCTTTTGCGAGAATAGAATTGGTAAAGGAAGCTTTTGGTAAGATTATTCCAGGCACATTAAATCAAATGTCTGTTGACGATGTAAAATCGCACCTATCAGGCAATACAATTTATCATAAAATGGTATCTGACACCTTGGATGTAGCTCAAATATTTTTCTCATATCCAACCATGCAAGATAAGGTTGACATTGTTGTTTGGAATATGAATCAAGAATTGCAGAAGCTATTGTTGTCACCTAATCCGAATCACCAAGTTGCTGGTAGGTCATTAGACATGTTCCTCAAGCAAGATGCCTTAGGAAATGACCCATACAACTTTGGGAAAATGAAGAATATGTATATTCTTAAATATAAGGGATCAGGACAGAAACAGATGCACATCATTGGGGCTACTTCACCTGCAACACTATTTTTTTCTACAGCTAATAACGAGTCTGCTATATCAAAGGAGCTATGTTTCGGTACTGATTATGCATTTGATTCAAACTATTCATCTCTTGACCAAAGAGATCCAGAATTCTTGAAATATATGTTTGCATTTAGATACTCAAATGCGAACTTTAATAATGATTATCCTGAGGTTGCCAAATATATGGATGCTGTTTATTTCGTTCTTGATAATAGCCTCAAAAACGAAATTAATAGCATCCAAAATCAGTGTATTTCAATAATTCCTGGTACAAAAAACTTCGTAGATAAGACTTATGAAGCTCTTAGTGTCAATATTAATACTACAACATCTTTTGATGTCGAAATCAATGGAGTTTCATTCCATTGCAAAAGAGCTGTTGTCACAGGAAACTCTGATTTTGAATTACAAACTCTGAAATCGACAGAAACATTACCGTTAGTTCTTCCTGTTGTCAGAGGAAACGCTTATGAAAACATGGAGTACTATGGTTCTAAATTTGGTAGAAGTTTTGATGTACCATATTATGATGCTTTGCCTCTTGCGCAACGGCGTCTGCCTGGCATTAATATCCAGCATCCTTATTTAACTATCAGCGACTTCCTTGAAGATAAAATTGTAAAGCTCCCTTCTGCTATTAATAAAGCAGACTATTTTGATGGCAACTATCAGAGTTCAAATGGCAATGTTGAAGGTTATTTGTTCCCAATAAAGGATACTTTCTTTGATTACTTTACATCTGATTATTTAACGGGCTTGGCTCCATCAGGTAAAAAGGTTTTTGAAATTAAGCAAGTAGCTTCCGGAGTTGAAGTATCACTCCGTGTACCTATTAAGGCTGGAGAAGTAGAATATAAGCGAATATATACTCTTGATGTTAAAGCAGATGAGCAGAACAATAAGGGTGCAATTGTTGTTCCTGATGAGGATTTAGCAATAGGTGTATTTCCTCCTGTAAAATTTGCTCAAGAGGCTGATGCACATTATAGAATCGTTATTCTTTCCGATCATTCTGTAAATAAAGACTGCACTTGTGTTTGTTATACTAATATTGCTGGTAAATTTGTACCAGATTATGTTACTAGAAATGTGGACATTCAAGAAGAACTAAGTTCAAAAGTGTACTTGTTGGACGGAAAAACTTTTGATTTTGCAAGAGTTTCTTTAGTTTCAGAATCTGGAAAAGAAAGAGTAGGCAGTGGATTGTTAATACCCAAGTTTAAACAACGTGCAGGTGCCGCCTCGTTGACATTTGCCATTGACTTAGGAACATCGAACACACATATAGAGTACTCTTCAGGTGATGACCAACTACCTAAGCCATTTGAATTTAATAGCGACCAGCCACAGTTCAGTCTGCTTTTTTCAACAGATAGTGCGGTGGTTATGGATCATATTAGAGGTGAGTTTATTCCTGAATCTATAGGTGTGAACGCTAATTGTCATTTTCCCATGCGCACTGTCCTTTGCATTGATAAAGTAAATTCCGGACGTAATGGCACTGGAATTGGAGCATATGAGCCATTTGGCAATGCATCTCCTGCATTTATGTATAATCAAAAAATAGTAGGCACAAAGTACAATGAGTACGTCCCTAACTTAAAGTGGAGTCAAGCTAGTCCCACTAATGAGCAAAGAATAAAATGTTATATCGAATCTTTGTTTATGATGATACGTACAAAAGTAGTTCAAGAAGGAGCTAGTATACAGCAAACGCAAATCAAATGGTTTTATCCAATAAGTATGTCTGCCTTTAAGAAAGGACTATTTGAGCGTTTGTGGACAGCTGCGTATAAAAAATACTTTAATCAAACCGGAGTTCCAACTTCTATAACAGAATCTGTTGCTCCATATTCATTCTTCCAAAAAACCAGATCTGATGTGACTAATATCGTTACAATTGATATAGGCGGGGGTACAACAGACATTGTTGTTGCGGATACAAATGGTGTAAAGTGTATATCATCCATGAGATTTGCTGCTGATGCAATCTTTGGTAATAGCTTAGTTAGCGTTCAAAATGGAGAACTAAACGGTATTATCAGACAATGTAAAGATGATTTCATTTCAAAACTTGAAGGTGAAGAGGAATTACAGAAAATGCTCATCCAAAAGACTGCTAATAACTATGGTAATTCTTCTGAGGTTGCATCTTTCTTGTTTTCTCTTGCTGATAACGAAAAGATTAAAGCAAAGTCTATGAGTGATGCAGTTGATTTTAATGCGTATTTAATGCGTAATGGAAGCCAAAAGATAGTATTCTTCATCTTCTATACTTCTATTATTTATCACTTGGCTCATCTCATGAAAGCAAAGGGATTAGAAGTTCCCGCGAATATAGCGTTTAGTGGTAATGGTTCGAAAGTAGTATCTGTTCTAAGTCCTAATAAATCTTCTCTTGAGAAGCTAACAAGGCACATTTTTAAGTTGGTGTATGATTCTGATATTGATAAGGATATTAAGCTGATACTAAATTCTGAGAACCCAAAGGAAGCTACTTGTAAGGGTGGTTTGTTCTTGAGCCACGAACCAACTAATATAGAATCCGCGAAGAGTATTCTTTTAGGAGTTTCAAGGAACTTACTGTGTGAATCAGAAACATATGCTGATGCACAGACAATGTATGATGATGTTGTTAAAGACGTAAGAGCCTATTTTAACTTTATTGCTTTGAAACTAGCACGTATTCAGGGATTTTCGTTAAGTAACGAGTTTGGTATTGATAAGCAACATCTTGATTTAGCTGCAAAGTGTTTCAACGAGAACCTGTCTACATATGTAGAGAAAGGTGTTCGTTTGAAATTGGATACTAGTGATGTCAGTCTTGATGATAAGTTAGAAGAGACTCTATTCTTCTATCCGATAATTGGTGTAATTAATGATTTAAGTAATAGAGTTTGTGAAAATGAATAATTCAAAGAGAAGAAGCGGCTTGTTTTTGTTTCATCTGCTTGCATACAGCTTTAACAATACTCTTTTTGCCCAAGATAGTATCAAGGTTAAGCAAGATTCTATTTTTGAGGAATTGACTTCAAAGGTGAATTGTCTAGAAACATCAACAAGAGATCTAAGTAATAGCTTAAATGAATCCATACATCATAATCTAATTAGTGGCTTTCCAGACATATATTTGATTTTGATACTTTGTGGTATCGCCATTTTATTTAGTCTATATGCAATCTATAAAGCACACACTAATTATGCATATAGTCATTCTGATATGGATTGCGACAATAGTTTTTCATTCAACGAACTGAAAAAAGATTACACGAAAATAGAAGATGAATTTGTACAGTTAAAGAATCGTATACACGTCCTTGAAAGTCAATTGAGTAATTCACGAAAAGTACAATCAAGCTCTACAACAGGAGGTGTGAAAAAGAATGCTTTTCGTGAACAGGGTACTAATTCTATGTTACCCAACACAGTGAAGACAAAAGATAATAATGACAAAGTTGCCAATAAGCAAGCAGAAACTCGTGAATATATTTGGCTTAAAGCTGTTGATGGAGGAAAGTTGTCAATAGCTCAATCTGCTGATGTTGCCATGTATAGAGCGTGGAAAAGCAATGGCATTTATGCTTTTGAATTTTGTTGTGCAAAGACAGGTAAAGCTATTAATAACCGAACTAGCGTTATTGATCCTTTCTGTGAAGTTCAAACAAACGGAATTGATCCAGACCAAGCAAAGAGTGTAAATGTGAAGAAGCCTGGGATCTTGTCTAGTGACTTTCAAGTTCTCACAAAAATTATAATCCAATATTGTTAAGTTATGTTTGAAGTCAATATAAAAGTAGATCCGCAGAATTCTTCTGACATGCAGCGTGCATTAGCATTCATTCTCAATCAACCTTGTATGAGTAGCTTCAAAGAGACATATTATAATAAATCGTCCTATCTTACAGGAAATTTGGCTGGTAATAGTAGAAACAACCAAGAACTCATCGATAAAATTAAGGAACTTGAAAAAGAAATTCAAATGCATAAAAAAGAGAACGAAAAGAACCAAAAACTGCTTTCAGATAAGGATGCCGAGATTGAAAAGTTTCAGCAATCATTAGAAGAGCAAACTAAGAAATTCGATGAAGAAAACAAAAAAAACAACGAACTTGAAAGTGGTTGGGTAAAAGCTCTTGATGAGAAAGAAAAAATTGAAGAAGAGGCCAAAAGCCAGTTAGAAACATTAAAAAAAGAATATAACAAAAATCTAACCGATAAGGACAAAGAAATTTCTCGTCTTAGGAAGATGCTGGAAAGCTATTCTGTTAGTTTCGGCTCTGATGATCCTTCCGAGAAAATCTATTTTGAAGTATCAGAAAATGGTACACTAGAAGAGAGCATGATTTCGTCTGATTCTCTATATTGGGCAAGCAAAAGTGGCAGTATTTACAAATTTACAATTAATACTGATGATGGTCCTATGATTAAAGCCATATCAGATGTTAATCGATATCTCATTCCATATTGTGACATCCAAAATCAAATGGAAGGTGCCAATACAATCCAGATTATTTCTATTGGAGAAGCAAAACTGATGGTGGGATCATTTCAAGTAGAAAAGAAAGCGGTTATTTCATTAATTAAGCAATAAACTATGTCTGTTCAATATTATATAGTAGCGATTGTCGTAGCATTTATCGTTGTCCTTCAAGTAATTGCATTCTTTAAGAACCTGTCAATTATTGGTAAACTTAGAGCATTGTTCCCTAATACAAATACATTGTCATTACATAAAGAAAGTAACACAATAGAATGCTCTCTTAATCATGCAGAATTTGAAGGAACTTTGAATGATATTAATGGGTATCTAAATGAAAATCAGAATACGTCTGCAGATTATCAGATAATCAAGGAGATAGTTGAAAGAGATTCCCAAAGAATAGAGGAAGATGTTGATACAATGTTATCGACACCCCTTTATCTTGGCCTTATGGCTACAATTTTAGGTGCCGCAATTGGAGTTGTATCTTTTGCTTGGACAGACCTTGGAACTTTATTGACAGGTACTAATATTCAGGTCGAAGGAATTAAGACTCTTCTGACTGATATTGGTATTGCTATGATTGCAAGCTTTCTTGGTGTCATGTTTACAGCCATTTCTACCTCAAAGTACAAGGAGGCACGAGGTGAGATGCTTAAGATGAAGAACAAATTTCTGTCTTGGATTCAGACAAAAGTTATGCCTAATATGTCAGATAACCTTACCGGTGCACTTACAAAAATGGCAAATGACTTAAACAATTTCAATAGTACTTTTGCTGAAAATACCAAAGAATTAAAGGAAACCTTATCTCAAGTAACTGACAATTATGACAATCAAGTAAAATTACTTGATGCTATTGATAAAATAAAGATTGCTAAGATTGCTAAAGCTAATGTAGAAGTATATGATAAGCTGCAAGGATGTACAGAAGAGTTGGAACGCCTTTTTGAACATCTTGGAAATTCAGAAGAATATATAGCTCAGGTAGTTAAATTGAATTCACGCTTGGGTGATATTGAGGACAGGACTCGTCTTTCTGAAGAATTAGGTAATTATTTCAAGAGTGAGATTGAATATGTTCAAGACAGACAAGGCATGATGAGACAACAGATGTCTAGTCTAGACTCTGTTGTTCAAGATGCCTTGGATAATTTAGGAACAAGTCTAGCTGGAAGTATCTCTAATTTGACTGAGGTTTTCCAAAAGCAAAATCAACAAGTTCAAGCATTGATTGAAGAACAACAAGAGAGCCTTTCAAAAGCACTTGAAGATCAACGTGTAGCTATTAATAATAAGATAGCAGAAATTAATGACCCATTTGGTGGACTAAAGGATACATTCAAAGAGGTAGAAGAACAATCTCGTCAAGGCATTGAGAGTATATCAAG
The DNA here is from genome assembly GCA_011959205.1 of Bacteroidaceae bacterium. GTDB lineage: Bacteria > Bacteroidota > Bacteroidia > Bacteroidales > Bacteroidaceae > Phocaeicola. The sequence goes on along the minus strand of BLLV01000099.1, from coordinate 29,310 downwards.
TACTTTTGAAACTCAGAACACAGCAATCAAAGAAATGTTAGCTGCACAAAAGGAATTGCTTGAAAATGAGATCTCAACTCAGCGCGAATCATTAAAGTTACAATTCGCAAATGTGCCAAGTCAAATGAACGAGTTGGCTAAAGTAATGGAGAAACTGAATCAAACAATACTAACTCAACAACAAAAGATTGATGAGCAAGGTAATGCAATTCAAACTCTAGCAAGTTCTATTGGTACACCATTGGATTCTAAAGGAAATACTAAGCGTAATTGGATGAATGTAGCAATTGCTGTTGGCGTTTGTGGTTCATTTATTATGCTTCTTGCTATGCTTTGCGTCCAAGTGTTTGATATTAAAATCTAACATGTATGGCAAAAGGAAATAAGAAATCTTTGTTTTGGACAAGCTATTCAGATTTGATGACTAGCTTGTTCTTTACATTACTTGTACTCTTTGTTGTAGCGATTATTGCAATGGGACGAGCACTCAAAAAAGCAAATGATTTACAAATTGCAACTCAAGCAGAAATCGATAAGATTCATAATATTGAAAATAGCATACAAAATATTGATAGTAAATGGTTTGAGTACAATGAATTGCATAAGAAACATGTGCTAAAGATTGATGTCTCGTTCCCAATAGGTCAATCTGAAATTACTCATATTCCACTAGAAAAAAGAGAAGAACTATATAGCGCAGGCTTAGCAATAGATCAATTCCTAAAGCATGCAGAAGAAGAGTATGGTGAGTCGGTAAAGTATTTGTTAATTATTGAAGGTCAAGCCTCCAATGATGGATTTACTGGAAATTTTGATTTGAGTTACCAAAGGGCTTTGTCTTTGTATCGCTATTTTCAAATTAACCGCCATTTGGATTTAAAGCGAAAAAATTGTGAAGTGCTAGTCTGTGGTAGTGGCACAGAAGGTGCTTTAAGAGCATATCCTGATAATGCTTCTAATACTAAAAATCAAAGATTTCTAATACATATTTTACCCAAGCCGGGGGTTATTAACTAGTATGAAAAAAATATCAGTATTACTAATTGTTTTCTGTTGCGTCACTTTCATTAGCTGCCGTAAATCTGCAAGAAATCAAAGAGAGCGGTTTAGATCAACCGAAATAGTAACCGAAAGTGATAGAGATGGTTCTCCTACAAAAGAAGTTCGAGAAAGACGAACGTCATCAAGTCAAAAAAGAGAAAATAGCAAACGTTCTAATCATAAACTGGAAGGTTCTCAAGTTTTCGATAGATATGGTAATGCTGTATTTATGATTTTTACGAGTGATGGCAGTAATGGGTATCAAGGCTCAGGTTTCTTTGTGAGTAACGATGGGCTTGCCGTTAGTAACTATCACGTATTTAAAGGGACTACCATTGGTAGAGAACAGATAAAGTTGGCTGGCAGTAATAAATCGTATTCTGTAGCAAAAGTCCTTCATAAAAGTGAAAAAGAGGATTTTATCGTATTTAAGGTAAACTGCCAAAATACAAATTACATTCCGATAGCAAAATCTAAACCTAAAATTGGAGATAAAGTCTATGCAATCGGTAGTCCACGAGGATTGGAAAACACTTTCTCTTCAGGAGAAGTTTCACAATGGCGTGCAGATAATTTAATGCAGATAAGCGCACTTATTGATCACGGAAGTAGTGGCGGTGCACTAATCAATGAGTATGGAGAAGCCATTGGCATCACTTCCGGTTCTTTTGCTGATGGTTCTCAAGCTAATTTAAATTATGCTTGGAGTATAGATGTTGTCAAACCATATATAGAATAAATCCACATGAAACCGATATTGAAACTTATAATCGCCATAATGCTAATTCTTTGCTTAGCAGATATGCCATATGGCTTCTATGAATTAGTGAGATTTGCAGCGGCAGGTACATTTGTTTATCTATCATATGACTATTTTAAAAATAAAAGAGATGGACTTGGGTTCTTATTTGCTGGATTAGCTCTTTTGTTTCAGCCATTCTTCAAAGTTACACTCGGAAGAGTTCTTTGGAATATCATTGACTTAGTAGTAGCTGTAGCTTTGATATTTCTTCTAATAAGAACCTTTAAGAAAAAACTATGACGAAGGATGGATATCTGAGAGCTTCCGATGATAAGAAGATCATTACATATGTCGTTGTCAGTGATAACAATACCGAAGAAACAAGATTTATTCTTGTAAAATTCATCTTCTCGCTGCTTGGCTCTTTGTAGCTTCTCTATGCTTCTGCGCTTTTCCTCCGCTGCATTCACCTTATGCAGTCAGCGGTCGTGTTCCGCTTTAAGGTCTTTCAGACAGATGTACTTCACGCTGCGAATGTCTTTGCGTAAGCATTAACTGAAATACACCTTTTAGAGGTTGTTATCGTGTTGTAATTTTGCCACGTGCAAAGTTGCACCGATAACACCCTTTATAATTATGACAAGATTAGAATTTGAAGAACTTCAGTTAATGCTTACGTCTTTGCCACACTTTTCAAGCAAACGTATGGTGTCGCACCACATTCCGTAGTCCTTCGGCACATAGCGGTGTCTTGCAGCTATCTGGTAGGATGCCCGGCAAGTATAAAGGTAAGCATTCGGTCAACTACAGGTATTGAACCTTGATCTACAACAATAGCGACTGTCACTATAAATCCAATAGTTGCAGTCGCTATTATTTTGTTGAACCTCTATGGCTACAGTCAACGTTAGTTGGAAGATTCTCCGTTTTGTTTCGTCACTACACTTTCCGGATGTTGCAACTTCCATTTGTGTGGAAGTTGTTGTAAGAGTTCCTCGCGGCTTGCCCTTTTAAGATAAGGCATTCAGGCGATGGTATCATTCAGATAATCCCTTGGGTTGACATCGTGGTGAGCCTTGCAGGTAGCAAGCAGTGAACAAATGACCGACATGTTAGCAGCAGCTTCGTGGTTGCCGCAGAAAAGGTAGTTTTTCCGGCCAAGGGTGATAGGGCGGATGGCATTTTCAGCCGGATTGTTATCCCAAAGCAACCGTCCGTCCTCCAGACATCTCATCATGTTGTCCCATCGGGTATATGTATATGAACAACTTTATAGTGGTATTATAAAAACACTCTTTTTCAAAAGTTGCAATAATTGGGATTTATTGCTGCTTCTGACTATAAGTAAAGGCTATGGCTATAAGTATCAGGACAATCAACACGGAGTATATGACTATTATTTCAGCCAATATCCCGGTATGAAGCAGTTTTACGTTGGCGAAAACTACAATCGCGAAGAATGTGGAAAAAAGTATCAGCAACGCAACCATACACCAGAATGTTGTCGGAGTGAGGGATATGCGGCTCGCATTCCTACGAATGTCATTCTCCACCCGCTCGTGTTCCTTGCGGATTTTCGAGACGGCATTGTCGGCAATGGCGTGTAACTCATTCTGTAACGTTTTCTTGTCCGCATCGGTCAGCTTGACAGGCAGGGCGGTTTTCAAAAGTTCAAGCAGGTTGAGTATGGTTTCGGAAAGCACTCCGGATTTCTCGACAAGGTTGCATAGTTGGTTGTAAGCCCTACCGATTTCCGGTTTGAGGTCTCGGAACTCGTTTGCCAACGCATTATTACGCTGCTCAAGACGCTGGTGACGCAAGATTTCTTTATTGTCATTTTCATCTTGCGTAACATCGCCTTGTATCATATCATTACTGTAATCGAATTTTTTGTTTGCCATAGTTCTTCGCCTATCGCCTGATTGATGATTTGGGTTTCTTTCCAAGTTTCCTTATGGCGGCACGGGCGCATCTTCGGGCACGTTCCATTTCGTCCTCGTCCTCTTTCCGTCCCCACGGCAAATCGTTGGAAGTTCCGCCTCCGCCACCGGATGGGACAGCCGGGACACTCATCATGCCGACAAACAGAGCCACGGCATAGTCGGTAAGCTCTTTGTGGTTCACCATCTCCCGATAGTCAAACTCGTCATCGAATAACCGCATGACATGATCGGGGAGATAGAAACGGTAATCCTTGCCTTCATGCGCAAGTTCATATCTTGATGTTCCTTCACGCCATGCGGAATAGTCTATAACAGGCCTGTCGCAAGCCGTTGCAGGTTTTGTGTCGGGAGTTGTTGCTGTCTGTGTTTTTATCTTGTTTTCATTCTGCTTCAATTCTGTTACAGACTTGTTGTGAAGTTTCTGCCATGTCGCTTCAATCTTCGAAACCATCAGGTTACGGTCTTTGCCGAGTTCCGAAGCCTTGTAGATGACATCCCCGACACCGACCGTATAACCGCGCAATACACCTTTCTTGTCCCGCCGTTCTTCGAGTGTGTAGCCTTTTGCCCGTATCTTTGCGACATAATCGTCCCATGACCATGACGGCATTGAACGTAAAACTTCCATAAGTCCTGCTGCAACTTCATCGGCATTCGTCCTGCGAATGTCCATTGCCGTAGTCCAACCTCTCTTTCGGGCCACACGCTCCGCCGCATACTGTGCGCGTAAATGTATGTTGTGGTCATTGTTGGTTCTGCCTTCCTTATCCTTGCGGCAGACTGCGGCGTGTAGATGGGGGATGCCACTCTTTGATTCCAAGTGCAGCCACACGCTGTATATACTTCCGGAAAGGTTTGTCTTGTGGGAATAGATTTCACCTTGCCTGTTCCTAAACTCTATACAGTCATACTCCCGGACAAAGTCATTCCATAGCTTTTCCCAGTCTTTCATGGTAAAGTGTTCCGTATGCTCCTTTGCCGGACTGATTTCAATGCGGATAACGTTCTTGCCTTTCGGTGCATGGGCTTTCATCATGTCCCATATGTCTTGCGCATCAAGTCTGCATGGAAGCAAGTTGTCCTTGACGTGGTATATCAGTTCGGGATGCTTCTTATTCCTCGACTCTCCTGTGATGTACCGGATGTCGTTTATCCCGTGACTGATGGATTTAGCCTTACCTATCATAACTATTTTTCTGTTTCTGTTGTTCTTGTATTTGGGGAGTTTCCGGAATCCAGTTCGGTGAAAAATGGCTGTCAATCAACTTTGTAACCACTTCCGCTGTCCTGCCGAGCAGTTGCAATGCACCGACCATCCACGTCTGGTTGCGGAACATCGCACGTCGTTCCTCCTGTGGCATGGCGTTGAGCATGGACGTGTATCTGGCGTAATCGCTCCGTGCCATGATGAGTTCGTCACGTACTGCCTCCTGTCTTGGGGTCAGTCGCGCTTTGGGTCTATAATTGTACGACCGTGCCAGCACATAGTCGCTGAGGGTCATGCCGCACTTGTCGGCCAACCTTCCGATATGTTCCCGTTGCGTCTTACTGACACGGAACGAGATGGTCGAATCACGCCTTTCCCGTTTGGTTCCGGTACTTTTGGTATCTTCGGTTTGCTGTGCTGTTTCCTGTTCTCTATCCATAAAAAAGGGGTTAAAGTGATACAATAGGTATGTTACGGTGCGAGCCTGCGAGCGGCGTTCCCCATTGTCCCCGTCGGACAATGGCAAGGGTGCCATGTATGGAATGACCGCCAGGGAGTGTAATACATCGGCATATCTTGTAATAGGATGCCATTCCCTGCTTCCCCAATACGGTTCACCCTGCCGGATGGATGTCCACAAATACCTTACGGAATCTGTCGGCTGTGTATAAAAGGATGGGGGGGGGCAACAAATGGTTTCGGCATTGTTGTCAGTTATCCCTACAAGCCGTTGCAGCTTCTGCCGCTGTTCCTTGTCGGGGCTGCCGACATCTTTGCAGGGAAACGACATCGGAGTATCGGACATTTCTGTTCCCCTTATTTCGCAAAAGTTCACAGAGGGTGGTTCTTGACTGCCGACACTCCGATTGCCTTGTTGTCAACTCCTGCTCGCAGTAGTGGGAGGTTGTGATTGCAAGTGTTGTCGTGCATCCTCCACGGCCTTGAAGTCCGATGAGATTTTCATCAGTGCGACACTGACACGGCATAGCTGGCCGATGTTGACGAACTCCTTGACGGCTTCCATCAGCTTCTGCGCACGTTCCTGCCCGTGTCTCATTACAGTTTCATTGCTTGTTCCGTTTTCCTTTATAAGCCCGTGGTTGAGAAAGCGGTTTACGGCAAGCTGGTCGGTTGCCTCAATCGTTTCGGTATCACCCTTGCCGGTGGCATAACCGACCATCACACGGATGGAATCCGCTTCGTAAGGCGTGCAGCGTCGGAGAAAATCCAGAATGGTCTGCGCTTTCGCTCCGATGGCGGAGCGTGTCGTCTTTGTCTTGGTTTCCTTGTTTGTGGAATCCTGCGGTACGGCATTCCTGATGCCTGTACCGGTCATGTTTGAATCGTTCATACTGTTTCTGTTTTTATAAGTGGATAAATCATTTGTCCTTCTCACGGTTTGCCAGATACCGTGAAGTCTCGCTGTCTATCTCGTCCTGCGACTTTACCCTTACCCGTTTCAGCCAGGCATCAAGGTCTTCCTTTGCGAAGAAGCACAGCTTGCCTCCCGGCTTGTAGTAAGGGATTGCGCGGCGCATCATCATCTTGTAGAGATAGCTCGGTTTCACTCCGAGATACCGGGCCGCTTCGGTGGTGGTCATTAAGTTGCGTTCATTCTCCATGTCACTTGTCCTTTTATTGTTTCAACTGTCTTTCAAATCCTGTCACAACGGTGTGGAACACATTGGCATTTAGCCTTTTGTTACCTTCCGTTTCGTTTGCAAAGTTACTTTGGACTCAAAAGGGGACAATGTGGGGCGAATGGGGAAATTGCATAAAAGCGGCAGTGCGCCATACTGCTGGCATTCAACAGTATGGCGCACTGCCATGATGGGAAAATGTTATCTCAAATGGGGGACTGGCGGGCAGTTACGGGGTGTTTCTAAACCTTCTCGCGTTTTCGATAGCCTTGTCAACGGATTTGCGGTATTCACGGTTCTCTTCTGTCGTACCCTTGCCGCATACATCACTGCGGTGCTTGTCGTAGTATGACTTGGATATGCCGCAGCGTTTCAGAAACTCTTCCGCCCAAAGTTTGCCACGCTCACGCGGCCTGATGGTCTGCGAGACGGAAAACACCATGTAGCAGACACGCAGGTTCTCTTTCGGGCGCACGGCAACAGCCCGTGATGTGGGTTTCAGGTTCATGAAGTTCACGAAGTCGCTGCCCGACACGTACTCGAACTGACAGTCGTTGCACACCTCGTAGATGAACAGGCACAGGGCGAGGTCAACGGTGTCCATCCATGCAGATGTCTCCTGCAACAGGTCTGTCCGGGTCATGGCTCGTCCTCCTTCATGCGGCTGATGTCGGCAATGATACTTTCCGCGATACCTTTCAGGCGTTCCACCAGAACGTCAAGGAACATCGGCTTGAAACAGTACACATAGAAATACCGGTCACGCTCCTGCTGCCACTCGTTATATAAGAGGTTCACGCGCGCATGAGCCTTGTCATATTCTGTTTTTGCCGTATCGCATTCCGCATCAAGTGACTTGTATTCGTCGGACTCCAGCGGCAGGAAGTCCAGCCGGTTGCTCACCGCAGAATAGTTCTGCCACAAAATTGTGGCGGTTTCCTTGGCTTCTTCGTATCTACGCTCAAACGGCCTGAGGTGTTCTTCAAAAAACGCTTTGAAATCCACGGTCTGCAATACCGACCTGTCAAGCGACAGGTATCTGTCCGTTTCCGAAATAAGGGAGGATGAAAGTTCCGACAGTTGTCCGGGATTCTCCTTTGCCAAGAGGGTGGCCCCACCTACAAGGCTGTTTGTATCGCTGAAATCACGATAGAACAGGGATAATGTCAAAGCCTGGGCAAAAGAGAAATCGTCTTGCCTACAAGTGGTGAGAAGTGTGTTTACCTCACTCAGCCGTTGTATAATTTGCTGTATCATCATAATTGTCAGGAATTGAAAAGGTCATCCATTGTCACCTCGCTGTGGACGATGCTCTTGTGCTTGCCATTGGCAACGCCATAAGTGGTTATAAATGTATGTACTAATGATTTTTTATTCGCGGTCAAATATTTGAATAAGCCCATTCTTTCTCGAAGTTTTTTCTCGTAGTCTTGAGAGATATGATAAACTCCTTCCGAGAATTTCATTTCGCAAAGATGAATCATGCGGTCTGCACGTTCAATAATCATATCTATTTGCGCTCCCGGAGTCTGTTCTTTCTCGTTTGGTTTGCAATGCCATGTGGAAACCGATGTGGCCATTCCCGATATGCCCAATGCTTTTTTTATCTGGTTGTGATGCCGCAGGCAGACAAGCTCGAAACTTACTCCCATCCATGACGTGACGCTTTGCGAATCAAAGTTATTGCTCCACCATTGTTCATCCTTGGTGTTGTTCGATTTGATAAACTTATAATAAAACAAAGTGTAGAAGTCCGTAAGACGAAGTATTTCCTGCCGTTTCTTGTTGCCATATTGAGACCATCTTTCGATAAAGTCACAACGCTCAAGATTTTTAAGTACACGGGTCAACTTACCTCCTTCCAGTTTGATTTCCTTTGCGATTTCCTGAAATGTCAATCCCGACTTATGCGCACTCAACACCTTGACGGTATCAATATAGTAATCCGCATTTGAGAACAAGGCGTTGTACAGTTCATCAAATTCTATCCGCAATTTGCCATCGGGTCTGAAACAGAGAAGGTCGATGTTCTGCATCAGGCTCTTTTCCGGTGCCAGTATGCTATAATAATAAGGTACTCCGCCTAACAGCATATAAGATTGCAATATCTGATACCTGTCCCAGAACATCCCTCGATTTTCCAGATATTTCTCCGTTTCACGCAACGTAAAAGGTGCAAGATGCAGCTGGCATGTGACCCGGGCATGAAGTCCGCCCTTGTTTCCAACCAATTTGTCCCTCATCCAAGAAGTGGCAGAACCTGTGGCAATCATCATCACATTTTCGCGGCTCATCGCCCAGCCATTCCAGAAATTTTCCAATGCAACTACGAAATTGGAGCGGCCTGAATCCATCCACGGCATTTCATCAATGAACACAATTCTCTTCCTGTCCGCAGGCAGATGCTCCAGATAATCCTGCAATGCGTCAAAAGCATCAAACCAGTCTGAAAAGTGGTGGCTTGAAATGCCGGAATACTCTTTGAGGACTTTGGCGAACCTCCGCAACTGGTTTTTGGTTGTCAGCCCACGTACCCCGACAAACCAGAAGTCGAAGTGCTTTTCAAAATATTGCTCTATAAGGAATGTCTTGCCTATGCGACGACGGCCATATACTATGATAAGTTCCGAACGGTCTGATTCCAGACAGCGTTCGAGTTCACCACATTCATATTCACGGCCTATGAGTTTTTCTGTCATATTTCTTTGTTTTGTTGCAAAGTTAATGGTTATATTTGATTCAACCAATTATTTTGCCCACAAACAAGACTTTATCATGCGTATTTATTCACAAGAAGTCCAATGAAAGGGCAAAATCTGTATGAAAGACCACTCAATAGACTTTATGTTTATTTTCAGGGCAGATAAAGTCAATCGTACAGAGCCGTTCTTATATGACAGAAGGATTGGAGCGGAACATACTATTTAAGACAAAAAATGAGCTGAAAACAGACCTAAAACAGCAAACGTGATGTTAATCAGGTCTATTTTCGGACTAAAATAGTTTGTCCAATGCCGAAGTTATTCATTGTATTTTATCAGTCAGATTCCATCTGCTCGAACATTTTGTCAACCATATTGACAGCCTCAATCTTCTTGCTGTCAACGATTTTCGCGTATATCTGCGTAGTGCGCACGTCGGCATGTCCCATCAGCTTGCAGGTCGTATAAAGGTCAGCCCCCACGGTCATCATCATCGTTCCGAAGGTATGGCGGCTTGTGTGGTAGGTGATTTTCTTGTCAATACCGGCCTTCTCCACCCATTGTTTGAGGATTTTGTTGGTGGTCGGGCGTGACGGAAGTTCCGCGAAAACAAACGTCTCGTCACTGTCGTCCGCTTTCCGCTCAGGCAGCCACTTGACTGCATTTTGCGAGAGCGGCGTATAAATGGGGGTGGATGTCTTCTGTTGCACGGTGGCAATCATATACCTGCCGTCATTGCATATAATGTCTTTCCAGCAAAGGGTTTCCATGTCGCTCAGGCGCAGTCCGCAATAGCAAGAGAACAAGTAGGCTTGTTTTACTGTTCTGTTACGGCATTCGGTGGCTATAAGGAGCTTCACTTCCTCGATGGCAAGGAACTGGCGTTTTGATTCCGGTTTCTTTACACGTTCCGAAGCCGAGAGCAGCATGAACGGATTTTCACCCAGCCATTCCGCACGGACAGCGGCATTCAGAGCAATGGAGAGTTGGGAGATATAGGCCACGACTGTTCCCTGTTCCAGCAGTTTTTCCTGTCTGCCTTTATAAGTGTGTTGGAGCCAATCAATGAAACCGAGTGCCCACTTCTTGTCAATGTCGCCCATCCGGGTACTTTTGCCGTATTGGTTGATGACCTTTATAATGCTTCTCAATTTGTCGATACGCTTGATACCCTTGCGCTCCTGGTTGGAATAGAATTTTTCCAGCCAGTCCGCCAACATCAGTTTCTGCCATGCGAACTTGTTCCTGATTCCGGCTCTGGAATTTGTAATCTCGATGATGCGCTGCGACTTTATGGTCTCGACAGCCTCACGGGTGGCGCGGTTCTGCTCCCTGACCCTCGCGTTGACTTCCGGCAGGTGGTACATCTTCAGAAACTCATAACTCCGCTTGCCGTTGACATAGATGTCAAGGTAGTATGATTCGGAACCGTCCGCAAGTTTCTTTGTACGGACTCTTACAGGCTCTTTCAGTTTGCTTGATTTTTTATTTGTCACTGCCATGTCTTAAAATACTTTGTCTATCAGTGAAACGGCCTCTTCTTTTTTCCTGTCAACGATTTTTGCGTAAACCTGCGTGGGGCGCACATCGGCATGTCCCATCATCTTGCTGGCGGTATAAAGGTCAACCCCAGCGGTTATCAGCATTGTTCCGTAGGTATGGCGGCTCAGGTGAAAATGAAGGTGTCTGTCCAGCCCTGCCAGTTCCGCCCATTTACGTAAATGCTTGTTCAGGACGGTATGGGACGGAAGCGAGAATACCGATGCCTCCGGTTCTCCCCGCTCAGGAAGCCACGATAACGCCTTGGCGGGAAGAGGAAGCGATATGGGTTTGGAGTTTTTCTGCATCACCACCGATACGAAGTGCTGCCCGCCATTGACGGATATGTCGCTCCAGCACAAGTCCGTAACATCGCCTACACGCAATCCGCAATAGCAGGTAAACAGAAATGCCCTGCGTATATTCTCCTTGATATAGGGGGTGTCCTCCAGTTTGCGGACTTCGTCAAGGGTCAGGAACTCACGCTTGCTTTCCGGTCTCGCTATCTTTTCCTTGGCGCTCAGCAGCTTCCAAGGATTGTTCTTTATATACCCTTTCTGCCAGGCAGCGGACAGGATGATGCCGAGAATCCAGAAACAGGAACAGGCGGTGGCTTGGGCGAGCGACTTTCCTTGCGGAGTGAGAGGTTCGGATTGAAGCCACTCGGCATAATCGGTACAGAATCTCTTGTCCATGTCACACAATCTTGTACCGGGGCGGAACTTCTCGAATTTGGTACGTGATGCCCTTAAATGCAGATGTGCGGGCTGTCCCCGTTGCTTGTATTCCTCCATCAACAGGCCAATGAAGTCGGACAACAACATCTTGGACTTGTCTTTGGCTGCTTCCTCCTGTGCCTTGTCATCAACCATGTTTTCGGTCTTGGCAATGATGAGTTCCTCCGCCTGACGGAGCGTTTTTGCATTTTCACGTTTCGCCTTGACGGAATTTTCCGGTACAAGATACAATTTAAGGAACTCGTATTCGTGCTTGCCGTCAACCGTGCGGTCTATAAAAAGGGACTCACGACCGTCCGCAAGTTTTCTTCTCCGCAGCTTGAACGGACTTTTGTCTACTTTTGATTGCTTTTTTCTACCCATTGTGCTCCAGTGTTTTATATTCTTGTGCAAATATAGTAAATCGGTTTGATATAAGTATCGAAACAGGTAACAAAAATAATTCAAAAATGGGTATAAATGGAATTTCACAGGAATAGATAAGAAAACAAGTTGTATTTTATAACACACAGATATACAATAATATAAATTCTTGTTTATAGAAATATTGCCCTTTCATTTCTCTTTGATTACAGATATTTATCCTTTTCCCTCTTTTAGTTTTACTTTAATGCGTGTATATATGAATACAGGGATAAAGTAAAGTTACTTTTCGCTTGAATGGTCAAACTAATATTAAACAGATACTGCAAGGAGGGGTTGTTTACGCCGGTATAACGAATGGTATTTTATCTGTGAGTAGATGTATACGGTGCTTACGAATAATATGATGGTATTTAATTTTGAAATTCTGTTCCAAATGATTATGTCTATGACTGATTATATGGCTTTGATGCGATTTTTATGTGCAATGTATCATTAAATAAATAAAAAGTAGTATCTTTACATATTATATGATGTGTTGATATGGCAAAGAATACAATGGGGACTAAATTGCCTCGAAAATTAGAGCAAAAGATGTCAGTAGTGGGAGAGCAGATAAAATTGGCTCGTTTGCGTAGGAATCTGAGTGTGGCTCAAGTGGCAGAACGTGCAACCTGTTCTCCGTTGACTGTATCACGAATAGAGAAAGGAGTGTCTACAGTGTCAATCGGAATATATTTGCGCGTGTTGTATGCTTTACAGCTTGACGATGATATTCTGTGGTTGGCCAAAGAAGACAAACTAGGGAAAACATTACAGGATTTGAGTTTGAAGACAAGGAAAAGAGCTTCGAAAAAGGGATAAAACTCACTTTTTTCTGCATATAAGTCGATAATGACTCTATCAGGATAAAAAAATACAGTTTAAAATTTTGTATTATGCCACAAAAACATTATGTTTGCACTGCATAATAATGTGGACTATGAAATTTGTTGATAGAATAGATGAAGCAACACGACTGAAGGATGCTCTTGCAAGAGAGAAATCCTCGTTAGTTGTGATGTATGGTCGCAGACGATTGGGTAAATCAACGCTTATTAAAAGGGTGTTGTCAGAAAATGATGTATACTTCCTTGCAGACCGTTCGGAAGGTCAACATCAGAGGGCATTACTTGCAAAAGTGATAGCACAGGTGTTTCCTGATTTTGAGAAGTTGTCGTATCCCGATTGGGAGTCAATGTTTCGTGCGGTCAATTATCGAACAGACAATCGTTTTACTCTATGCTTGGATGAATTTCCATATCTTGTGGAGCAATCTCCTGAACTGCCGTCTGTATTGCAGAAACTTGTTGATGAGAAACAGTTGAAGTATAATCTGGTGCTTTGTGGTTCGTCACAAAATATGATGTATGGGTTGTTTTTTGATTCTACAGCACCTCTTTATGGTCGTGCTGATGAGATAATGAGGCTTACACCTATACGTTTACCCTATATTCAGGAGGCATTGAACCTTAATGCGATGAACGCTATTGAAGAGTATGCTGTATGGGGCGGTGTGCCGCGCTATTGGGAACTGAGGGAAAACAGAATTTCGCTTGATGATGCCATGTGGCATAATATCCTTTCTGTAAATGGGGCTCTTTATGAGGAGCCGATAAAACTTTTTCAGGATGATGTTAAGGATATTGTCAAGACTTCGACAATAATGTCTTATATCGGTACTGGTGCAAATCGCCTTTCTGAAATTGCTGCACGATGCAATGAACCTGCAACTAATCTGTCGCGTCCCTTGAAGAAACTTGTTGATCTCGGTTTTTTGGAAAAAGATGTTCCGTTCGGGATTGATGAAAAGAATGCGAAAAAGAGCCTCTACAAGATTGCCGATCCGTTTATGGCATTTTACTATCAGTTTGTTGTTCCTAATCGTTCGTTCATTGAACTTGGTCGTCGTTTACCCATAGAACAGGCTTTGACTACTCATTTCTCTGAGTATGTGAGTATGCAATGGGAAAAACTGTGTCGGGATGCCGTCACAGGAAATCTTGTTAATGGAGTAGTTTATGGCAAAGCAAAACGCTGGTGGGGTTCTGTTCTCAATGAGGATAAGAAGCCGGAGCAGGTCGAGTTCGATGTAATGGCTGAATCGCTTGATAAAAAGTCTATGTTGGTCGGAGAATGCAAATGGACAACAGGGGAGAATGACAAACAGTTAACTGCTGCACTTCTCCGCAAAGCTAATCTGCTGCCGTTTGCTAAGAACTACACCATCGTTCCGGTGCTGTTCCTTAAGAACGCTCCGAAAGGTGATTCCGAGAATGTGATGTTGCCGGAAGATGTTGTTGAGTTAATGAAATAAAGGAATCTCAAATTCACTATTTGACAGAGTTATTAGATGGCAAAAAAAACAATAAATAAAGAACTTACAGGTGCACAGGACTTATACAATTTCTTGTTTGAGGCTTGTAATATAATACGCGGTCCTGTAAGCCAAGATAATTTTAAGGATTATATCACGCCTTTGCTTTATTACAAGCGGATATCTGATGTTTATGATGAAGAAACAGAAGAAGCTTTAATATCAAGTGGTGGTGATAAGGAGTATGCATCTCTGCCAGAGCAACATCGTTTTGTTATTCCTGATGGTTGTCATTGGCAAGAAGTCCGAGAGCGTACAGAAAATCTTGGAGCTGCCATAGTCGGTGCTATGAGGCAGATAGAGATAGCAAACCCAGATACATTGTATGGGGTGCTATCTATGTTTTCATCTCAGAAATGGACTAACAAAGCAATTCTCAATGACAGCAAGATTCGTGACCTGATAGAACATCTATCAAAACGAAAACTTGGTAATAAGGATTACCCTGCGGACTTAATGGGTGATGCTTATGAAATATTATTGAAGAAGTTTGCCGATGATAGTAAGGCTCAAGCTGGAGAGTTTTATACTCCTCGTTCTGTTGTGAGATTATTAGTGCATATTCTCGATCCGCAACCGGGGGAAACTGTATATGATCCTGCTTGTGGTAGTGGAGGAATGCTTATCGAAGCTATACGATATATGCACGATGATTCTCTTTGCTGTGGAAGTATATTCGGACAAGAGAAGAATGTCGTGAATGCGGCCATTGCTAAAATGAATCTATTTCTGCATGGTGCATCTGATTTTAATGTAATGCAAGGCGACACATTGAGAGACCCAAAAATTCTTCAAGGTGGTAATATCGCCAAATTCGATTGTGTTATAGCAAACCCTCCATTTTCTCTTGAAAATTGGGGAGCAACGGAATGGAGTTCAGATAAATATAAGCGCAATATCTATGGCACACCGAGTGATAGTTGTGGTGACTATGCGTGGATTCAGCATATGATATGTTCTATGTCTTCCGGCAAGGGGCGTATGGCTGTTGTAATGCCACAAGGTATTCTGTTTCGTGGAAATCAAGAAGCAGAAATAAGGAAACAATTAGTCGAAAGTGATTTGATAGAAGCCGTTGTTACATTAGGAGATAAATTGTTTTATGGAACTGGACTTTCACCGTGCTTTTTGATAATACGAAGAATGAAACAGGCTCATCATTCCGGACGGATTTTGATGATAGACGGTTCCAAAATTCTAACTCAAAAGAGAGCGCAGAATATTTTAGAAGAGAATGATATAGATAGGTTATATTCACTTTATCAAAATTACTCCGATGAAGAGGACTATTCTCGAATCGTTACATTGCAGGAGATAAGAGATAAAGAGTATAATCTTTCGCCCAATCGCTATGTGGTTTACCACAAGGAGGAAATTCGTCCTTATGCGGAAGTGTTGGCTGAGTTCAAACAAGCATACGAAGATGTGAAGCGATTGGAGAACGAATTTTCATTACTCATTAACGCATAATCAATATGGCAGAAAAAGTAAAACAATATCGTCATCCGGACGACCCTATTACGCTCGATGAACTTAAAAGTTTCCTTTGGGCGGCTGCCACTCATTTGCGTGGTCAGATTGATGCGGCAGGATATAAAGAGTATATTTTCCCTTTGCTTTTTTTCAAACGCATTTCCGATGTTTATGATGAACAGTTTGAAGGTTTTGTGTGTGAAGGAGGAGTTGAGTATGCAGGTATGCAAGTAGAAGATCTCCCCATCCGTATTCCTGATGGTGCGCACTGGAGAGATGTTCGTGAGGTAACCGAAAATGTAGGTAATAAATTAGTCGAGGCGTTTATTGCCATAGAACAAGCCAACCCTGCCAAAGAGATGGATGGCAGAAAAATAGGAGGATTAGAGGGAATTTTTGGCCCAAAGGATGGTTGGACCAACAAGGCAAAGATGCCCGATAGTATAATCACTTCGTTGATTGAGGATTTCTCTAAATATACGTTGAGTCTGAAGGTTTGTCCTGCCGACGAGATGGGGCAAGCATACGAATACCTTGTTGGAAAGTTTGCCGATGATGCCGGAAATACTGCTCAGGAGTTCTATACGAATAGAACAGTCGTTCAGCTTATGGCTGAAATACTGCAGCCCAAACCGAATGAAAGTATTTATGACCCGACTTGCGGTTCCGGGGGAATGTTGGTTAAATGTTTGGACTATCTTCGCAACAAAGGGGAAGAGTGGCAGAGTGTGCAGGTGTTCGGACAAGAGGTAAATGGATTGACCTCTTCTATTGCACGAATGAATCTTTATCTGAACGGCGTAGAGGATTTTTCAATAGTATGTGCTGACACGTTGGAGCATCCTGCATTCTTGGATGGCAGCCATCTTCGTAAGTTTGATGTAGTTTTGGCAAATCCTCCATATTCTATTAAGGAGTGGAACCGTGAAAAATTTATGAATGATAAGTGGGGACGTAACTTCCTCGGCACACCACCACAATCAAAAGCAGACTATGCTTTTTTACAGCATATTCTTGCTTCAATGGATTCCAAAGCAGGTAGAGCTGCTGTTCTTTTTCCACATGGTGTTCTCTTTAGACGTGAAGAGGAGGAATTACGAAAGAAACTTGTTGAATTAGATAAAATTGAATGTGTCATTGCTTTAGGACATTATCTATTTTATAATTCCGCGATGATTTCATGCGTAATTATATTTAATGAGAACAAACCGTATGACCGGAAAGGTAAAGTTTTATTTATTGAGGCAGAAAGCGAAGTAACAAGAAAGAATGCACAAAGTTATTTGGAGGACAAACATATTAACAGAATGCTCAATGCTTATAATAGCTTCTCTGATGAAACTGGCTATTGTAAAGTAGCGACAAATGAAGATATTTTGTCCAATGGTGGAAAACTTTCTGTATCTCTCTTTGTAGAGGGAAAATCAGAGGAATTCTTAAACTATGACGAGGCCGTGGAAAATTGGAAATCAAGTCACAGCCAATTGTCAAAAGAATATTCTTCCTTAACAAATCTATTATTCCATGAAAATAATTAATTTAAGTTCAATAGCCAATCCTATATCTATTTCTGTCCAAAATCCGAGTCGGTCTGATTATGACAGATTCATAGGATTGGAACACTACGATAGTGGGGAACCTGTTATTACTCGTTTTCAGGGGACGGAATTATTGACTACTTCGGCTAAGGCATTCAAAGCAAATGATATTTTAATAGCACGAAGAAACGTATATCTTAAACGTGCTGGCATTGTTTTCTTTGATGGCATAACTTCAGGAGATTCTATTATTCTTCGTTTAAAAGAAGACACACAAAAAACGATAGGATATTCGCGTGAAGATTTAATTAGGTATATCCCTTTTATGCTTAATTCTGAGCATTTTTGGATATATGCTAATAAACATGCTGATGGGATGAACTCAAAACGCATTTCTAAAGATACACTTCTTGAATATGAGTTTGAATTACCATCAATTGATGAAATGCGAGACATATCGGATAAGCTTTGGGCTGCTTATCGGTTAAAAGAGGCTTATAAAAAGTTGCTTGTTACCACTGATGAAATGGTGAAATCGCAATTTATCGAGATGTTTGGTAATCCTGTTACGAATACAAAAGGTTGGAAGACTGCTAAGATTAAAGATGTCGCCCCGGAAATGCCTTCTAAAGAGCAACTATCTGGCAAAATCTGGCTATTGAATCTTGATATGATAGAATCAAATACTGGTAGGATAATAGAGAAGGTCTATGAAGATGTTGAGAATGCTTTATCTGTTCAATCCTTTGATGAAGGGAATGTACTATTCTCAAAATTAAGGCCTTATTTAAACAAGGTTGTGATACCAGATGAGCCTGGAATGGCAACGACAGAACTGGTTCCATTACGTCCAGAGCCTAGTAAATTGCATAAAGTATTTTTGAGTCATCTGTTGCGGGGTAATCAGTTCGTTAATTATGCAAATGATATAGCTGGAGGTACTAAAATGCCACGAATGCCGCTCACTGAGTTAAGAAACTTTGATTGTATCTTACCGCCAATGGACAAACAACTTGAATTCGTTTTCATAGCAGAACAGGTCGACAAATCAAAATTTGAATTGAAGCAGTGCATTGAACATATCGATAAAGTCATAAAGAGTTTAATAAACGGATAGAATAAAAGAGATGCGTTGATAGCTGCGGCTTAATTGGATAACTAATTTATTAATAATATGATAGAGAATCTGATTAATGACATAGAGCAGGCTATGCTGGGAGTTTTAAACAACGAGCAAATGAGTCAATTACGAAAGGTGCTAGATTATGCCTTTCGTGATATCAACGTGTCGTCTAAGAACAATGAAGAGTGCAGTGGTAATAGTGAATTGATAGATAGTTTTTTGTCGGCTAAACGAGTCGAAGGTTGTTCGGATAAGTCGATGCACTATTATCGAAGTACATTAAATAATGCTATCAGGAAAATAGAAAAAAATATTCGCCATATCACTACTGATGACTTGCGTAATTACTTAAATGATTATCAGCAGACAAGCGGTGCTACAAAGGTTACGGTAGACAATATACGTCGCATTTTGTCAAGTTTCTTTTCATGGCTTGAGGATGAGGATTATATTGTGAAGAGTCCGGTACGTCGGATTCATAAAGTAAAAGTTGGAAAAACAGTCAAAGAAACATACTCCGATGAAGCGTTAGAACAAATGCGTGACCATTGCGAAGGTATTCGCGATTTAGCCTTGATTGATTTGTTGGCCTCTACTGGTATGCGTGTCGGGGAGTTGGTCAAACTCAATCGGAACGATATAGACTTTGAAAACCGGGAATGCATCGTTACCGGTAAAGGAGATAAGCAACGTCGAGTTTATTTCGATGCTCGTACAAAGATACATTTACAACGTTATTTGGCAGAACGGATAGATGACAATCCTGCCCTGTTTGTTTCATTATTAGCACCTTATGATCGACTACAGATAAGTGGTGTGGAAATTCGTTTACGTCGTTTGGGACGTGAATTGAATATTCCTAAGGTGCATCCTCATAAATTTCGCCGTACGTTGGCGACAATGGCGATAGATAAAGGTATGCCTATAGAGCAGGTCCAGCATCTCTTAGGGCATCAAAGTCTTGATACAACATTGCAATATGCTATGGTGAATCAGACAAATGTAAAAATGTCTCACCGTAAATTTATTGGTTAGTATGTCGCAATTTATCGAGATGTATTATAATACTCATAATAAGCAAACCCTTGAATCGGTTTGTCCAATCATGAGTAAGGGGATAACGCCAAAATATGTTGAATCTTCTTCTGTCTTAGTGATTAATCAAGCATGTATCCATTGGGATGGTCAACGTTTGGGTAATATAAAATACCACAACGAGGAAATCCCAGTTAGGAAGAGAATACTTGAATCAGGAGATGTTCTCTTGAATGCAACTGGAAATGGTACTCTTGGACGATGTTGTGTATTTATTTGTCCTTCAGACAATAATACCTACATAAATGACGGACATGTGATTGCCTTGTCAACAGATAGAGCAGTGATTCTTCCAGAAGTGCTTAATACGTACCTTTCTTTAAATGATACGCAAGCAGAAATATACAGGCAATATGTAACTGGTTCTACAAATCAAGTTGATATCGTATTCTCAGATATCAAGAAAATGAAAGTTCCTGTTCCTAGTATGGATGAACAAATCTTGTTTGTTGAGGTCCTCAAACAAGCCGACAAATCAAAATTTGGCGACTTCAAATCGCAATTTATCGAGATGTTTGGGAATCCTCTTTCTTTAAATCAGAAGAATGAGTTGAAAAGATTAGGAGAATGTTGTATTCTAAATCCAAGACGTCCTAACATTGCTCTTTGCGACACCGATAAAGTCTCTTTTATTCCTATGCCGGCGGTAAGTGAGGATGGATATTTGGTAGATATGACTGACGAAGAATATGGAAAAGTAAAAAAAGGCTTTACATATTTTGAGAATAATGATGTCTTGTTTGCCAAAATTACACCTTGTATGGAGAATGGCAAAGGAGCTATTGTACATGGACTTACAAATGGTATAGGAATGGGTTCTACAGAATTTCATGTATTGCGGCCAATTAACGGAATATCTAGTCCCTATTGGCTGTTAGCATTAACACGAATGCCTATATTTCGTGAGCGTGCTGCAAAAAATATGTCTGGAACAGGCGGGCAGAAAAGAGTTAGTGCTTCATATCTGGACCATTTTATGGTTGGATGGCCTGCGATAGAGGAACAAAGGCGTTTTGAAGCAATATATAGACAAGCCGACAAATCAAAATCTGTCATTCAAAAAGCTTTAGTATATTTGAATGACATACAGAGTGACGAATTAGGGAAAATCGCTTAATTATTAAATTGATAACAATAAAAACCATAGATATGTTTAACGAAGACAATACAGTGGAGCAAATGCTCATAGAAGCTGCAACCCAAAGTAGTTGGCAGTATGTAAAGTCACAGGATATACCTCGTAGTTCTGATTCTGTCCTTGTTGAATCATGGCTATTGGAAGCTCTTATTAGGTTGAATCCGATAACACATCAACAAGCGGAGCAAGTTATTTATAAACTCCGTGCTGCTATTACTTGTGGAGGTAATTATGATGAATTGGTGACTGCCAATGATCGTTTTCGTACATTGCTATTTAATGAAAACACAGAGCCTTTTGGAAAGGATGGTGAATATATACCTATCAGATTCTTTAGCGAAGATGCGGTCGAAGATTATTGTGTCGTAACCAATCAATGGGAATTTCCACGTAGCTCTGTTGATGGAGGTAAACGTTTGGATTTGGTTTATCTGATAAATGGAATTCCGATTTGTGTTGGTGAAGCAAAATCTCCTGTTCGCCCTCAGATAACATGGGCTGACGGAGCCATCGATATGCTGCATTATGAAAAAAGCATTCCAGAAATGTTTGTTCCGAATATATTGACCTTTGCTACTGAAGGCAAAGAACTTCAATATGCCGGTATCTGTGCTCCTGTTGACAAATGGGGGCCTTGGTTTAAAGATGAAGGTCGTCAGCATGGCACAATAGAGTCGGTTAAAAGTAATGTAATGGGGTTAGTTCAACCAAACCGACTACTTGACATATATCGTTACTATAGTGTTTTTACAGGAACATCATCAGGCAAAAAAATAAAAATAGTTTGCCGTTATCAACAATATCTAGGAGGTGAAGCTATTGTTCAGCGTGTCTTAAATACATATCGAGAGAAACAAGGTCCGAAGAAAGGTCTTATTTGGCATTTCCAAGGTTCGGGAAAATCATGGTTGATGGTATTTGCTGCCCAAAAATTACGTTTGCAGAACGAATTACATGCTCCCACAGTTGTTATCGTTGATGACCGTATTGATTTGGAAGATCAGATAACGGGCGATTTTACTCGTGCTGATATTCCTAATATAGAATCTGCAAAGACAAAAGATGAGTTAGTTGCATTTTTCAAGCAGGATCAGCGCAAGATTCTGATAACGACAATTTTCAAGTTCGGAGATGTTGATAGTGTACTGAATGAAAGAGATAATATCATTTTATTGGTAGATGAAGCACACCGAACTCAGGAAAAGGATTTAGGACAAAAAATGCGCAATGCACTACCTAATGCATTTTTCTTTGGTCTTACCGGAACGCCTATCAACAAACGAGATAAGAATACTTTTCAATCGTTTGGTGCTGATGAGGATTTAGAGAAAGGTGGATATATTTCAAAATACACTTTCCAAAATTCTGTTGAAGATGGAGCTACGCTTGAATTGAATTTCCAAACAGTGCCGGTAGAGATGCATCTTAACGAAACTCAATTACAAGAAGAATTTGATGAACTGACCGATCAAATATCCGAGGACGAAAAGAACGAATTAGTAAAACGAACTTCTGTTGAAGCATTTTTTACAGCAGAGAAGCGAATTAACGATGTCGCACGTTATATTGTAAATCACTTCAAAGAGTATGTAGAGCCCAGTGGCATGAAAGCCCAAGTTGTGGTATATAATCGAGACTGCTGTGTAAAATATAAGAAAGCGATTGATGCTCTTTTGGGTACGGAAGATGCAACCACTATCGTTATGCATACGGCTGGTGATAAAGCTGATGAGTATAAAGCATACCGTCGTGATAGAGAACAAGAAAGAAAACTTCTTGACCAATTCCGTGATCCATTGTCACCGATTAAAATGGTGATTGTCACTTCAAAGCTGTTAACAGGTTTTGATGCTCCGATTTTGCAATGTATGTATCTTGATAAACCGATGAAGGATCATACGTTGTTACAAGCTATTTGCCGCACGAATAGAAAGTACAATGTTGATAAGAAATGTGGTCTGATTGTAGATTTCGTTGGTGTATTTGATAATGTAGCCAAAAGTCTTGCTTTTGATGAAGAGACGGTAAAAACGGTTGTAAAGAATATTGATGAGATAAAAGTGTTGATACCTCAATGTTTGCAAGAGTGTATTGACTTTTTCCCTGGTGTAGACCGGACAATCGGTGGTTGGGAAGGTTTGCAGGCTGCTCAGCAATGTTTACTTGATGAGTCTACAAAAACGAATTTTGCAAAACATTTTTCACGATTGGCTAAAGCTTGGGAAACAGTAAGCCCGGATGCAATGCTGGCTGTTTTTCAGGCGGATTATACTTGGCTGGCTCAGGTATATCAAAGTGTACGTCCTGTTAGTACCGGCGGTTCACTCATATGGACTTTATTGGGTGCTAAAACCATTGAAATCATTCATCGTAACATTGATACAATTGATATTGGGACTCCACTTGAGGATCTTGTGGTAGATGGAGATGTAATTGATATGGTGTTGGAGCAAGCCAAAGACAATCCTAAAAAGATATTGGAAGTGGAAAAAATGCTTCGTTTGAGGTTAGGAGAGCATCATGGAGACCCTAATTACAAGGCATTTGCTGAGAAGTTGGATGAACTGCGCCGTCATATGGAGGAAAATCTTATAACTAGTATTGATTTCCTCCGAGGATTGCTCACCCTTGCTAAAGAAGTGCTTGAGGAAGAAAAAAACTCAAATCAACCTCTTGACAAGAGGGAACAAGCTAAAGCTGCTCTTACGGAGTTGTTTGAATCAATTAGAACTGAGGATACTCCTATCATTGTAGAACGTGTAGTTGCTGATATAGATGAAAATGTGGTAGCTATTGTACGTAAGTTTAAAGATGCTTTTAAAAGCATTACAGCTCAGCGAGAGATAAAAAAGAAACTACGTTCTATTCTGTGGGTTAACTACCAGATTAAAGATCAAGAAGTTTTTGATAAGGCTTATCAGTATATTGAGATGTATTATTAATTGGTTGATAAAATAAATTTGTTATGGCTGTTGAATCACACGATAAGAAACTTGATGACCTTCTAAAAATGGTTGAAGAAGGTAAGGCTCAATTACCCGACTTTCAACGTAGTTGGGTTTGGGATGACACGAAGATATGTAAACTAATAGAAAGTATCACATCTGGCTTCCCAATGGGGGCAGCGATGTTTTTGGCTAATGGTGGTGAGCATATCCGTTTTAAGTATCGCACATTTGAAGGTGTGGATTCTATATCAGAAGTTACACCTGAGTGGCTTGTGCTCGATGGACAACAGCGACTCACAACCTTATATCAGGTCTTGAAAAGTAAGAAAGCAACTAATACTCGATTAGAGACCAATCGAGATACAATTATCAAACGCTATTATTATCTAGATATTCGTAAATGTCTAGACTCTACTGCGGACAGATTGGAAGCAATCATATCTGTATCAGAGAAGAAACAGCTTACAACAAATATTGGTCGTGATGTAACGCTGGACTTATCCACAAGAGAGAAAGAATTTGAGAACCTGATGTTTCCCTTGAATATTACGTTTTCTCATAATGATACGGAAGATTGGCATTATGATATGGAAGACTATTACAAAGGTGATAGAGAGTATAGAAATTTATTCCGTGATTTCTCACAGCAGATTCTTCGCCCAATTTTAGAGTATAACATACCTATAATTCAGCTTGATAAAGAAACCCCGAAAGAAGCTGTCTGCCAGATTTTTGAGAATGTAAACACTGGTGGTGTACCTCTTACGGTTTTCGAACTCGTCACAGCTACATTTGCTGCTGAAGGACATGAATTGAGAAAAGATTGGGAGACCATTCGTCATATTTTTGCTCAAAAAGTAAATGGCGAGCTATTGAAAGAAATCACTGGTGCTAATTTTTTGGC
The DNA here is from genome assembly GCA_011959205.1 of Bacteroidaceae bacterium. GTDB lineage: Bacteria > Bacteroidota > Bacteroidia > Bacteroidales > Bacteroidaceae > Phocaeicola. The sequence goes on along the minus strand of BLLV01000099.1, from coordinate 4,761 downwards.
AGCAATGACTCTGTTGGTATCATATTATAAAAGAGTGGTTTCAGGTGATGATGAGCGTGTGGCTGTAACATGTAAGAAAAAAGACATTCTTAGGCTTGAATTGAAAGATTATTTGAAGTATCATGACGCTTTGATTAAAGGTTTCTGTGATGCAGCTGATTTCTTAGTACATCAGGGGATTTTCCGTTCCAGAGATCTTCCATATTCGTCACAACTTATTCCACTTGCTGCAATCTTTGCATACGACAACGAAAATAAAAAAATGTTGCATCTTGGAAGCAAACAGGAATTATTGTCTCGTTGGTATTGGTGTGGCGTAATGGGTGAACTATATGGTGGTGCCAATGAAGCTAGATTTGCAACTGATATAATGGGCGTATTCCGTTGGATGGAAGGTGGTGAAATGCCAGAGACTGTATATCGTTCCAATATACAACCAACTCGTTTATTGACCATGCAGACTAGGAATAGTGCAGCGTACAAAGGTGTTATGGCACTTATCTTACAAGATTCACCACTTGATTTTATGACAGGTCATCGTATGGATATAGCATCTTACATTGATGAAGATGCTGATATTCATCATATATTCCCTCAAACTTATTGCGAGAAAAATAACCTTCCACGTATAAAATGGAATTCTGTCATTAATAAGACTCCAATTTATGCATCTTCCAATCGTTCAATAGGAGGACATGCACCAAGTACCTATATTGGAACTATGGCAAATAAGGGATTAAAACAAGTTGAGATACAGGAAGCCATAGAGTCACATAAGGTAAGTTATGCTCATCTTGCATTAGATGATTTCAATGCTTATTTCATAGATCGAGCAAAACAATTGCTTGATAGAATAGAGCAAGCGACAGGCAAATCTGTCTCAGGAAGAGATAGCGAAGAAACAATCCGTGAATTTGGTGTTGCTTTAATATAGATAGCAATCTGTAACAAACTAGAAAAATATGATTAATAAATAGCTGAAAATAAATGAACTGGAGATTTTGGAAGAAAATATGTGCAAATAATTCGATGGAGGATGATAAACAAGTATCATTAACTCCTGCTCTACTTAATCGTGATAGTGAAAGTGATAAGAAGCAGTATAGGAGTGTTTTGAATCTTGCACGAAAACTAGAAGAGAAAGACATATTGAACATTGCTCTTACTGGTCCTTATGGATCTGGTAAGAGTTCCATTCTTCGCTCTTTGATGAAAGACTATCGTAAATACAAATATCTTTCAATATCTCTTGCTACACTAAAGTCGCCATTAGATGATAAAAAGAATAAAATAGATATTGATACGATGAATAATCGTATTGAATACAGTATTCTTCAACAACTTATTTATAAAGAAAAACAAGAGACGCTTTATAATTCCAGATTAAAAAGGATTTATCATAAATCAAACTGGGCTCAATATGCTTTATCTTTTGCAGTAATACTTTATACTGTTTCCTTAATTATTGTATTTGAACCATCCTTTTTGAAAGTGGATTGGATTTGCAATCGTTTAAGCAATCCGCTATTAAATAAGTGGTCTGATATTTTTGCTCTATCATATATATTCGTTGCAACAATAATATTCGCTCAAAAGGCTATCAAATCATTGAGTAATAGTAAACTTAATAAGTTAAATCTAAAGAATGGAGAGATTGAATTAAAAGAAAACAAAGAAGATACATCTGTTTTCAATAAGCACATGGATGAGATTGTCTATTTCTTTGAGGTTACTGATTATGATGTTGTCATTATAGAGGATTTAGATAGATTTAATAATACGGATATTTTTCTTAAGTTAAGAGAAGTAAATCAACTCTTAAATCAGTCAAACTCTGTGGGGCGTAAAGTTACGTTCATTTATGCGGTTAAAGATGATATGTTTTTTGACGAAGAACGTACTAAATTCTTTGATTATATCACAACCGTAATTCCAATAATCAACTCATCAAACTCGGCAGACAAACTGAAAGAGGAACTAGAGATAAAAGGTTTTTCAGATCTTAATGTCGAGGTGATAGATAGTTTAGCTTTTTTCATTGACGATATGAGATTACTTAAGAACATAGTCAATGAATATGCCCAATATAGAGAAAAACTTGATGAGAAACTGGATCAAAATAAGCTTCTTACCATGATTGTATATAAAAACTATCATCCAAAAGATTTTGCCGATTTGCATAAGGGAAAGGGGGTTTTGTATGATTGTTTGCATAAGAAGAACGAATTATTGGTTGAACGAAACAGGCAAGTTGATGAACGTATTAGTGTAATCACTAAAAAACTTCAAGTATTAGAAGCTACGCATACCATACAAGAAAAAGAATTAAGGTTGGTTTATATCGAAGGGTATCGTAAAAAACTATCAAAACAAAATGAAATTAATGCCTTTTTGTTTTTTGTCGAGAATAATTTTATTCCTCTTGAAGATATTGCTGAGAATGAAATTTTGTTTAATTCATTTATATCGCAATCTTCAATTCGGTATCAAAAATTCACAAAATACCACAATAATGGATATTATGGACCTAGATCATATTATAATACATCTGAAGATAGTTGCAATGTTCAATTCGGTCAAATAGAGAAAATAGTTAATTCTGACTTTACCTACCATGAGCGATTAGAAGCCTTGCGAGAAGGTGAAAAAAAATATCGTGAACAAATCAAGATGCTGGAATTATCTCGTAACAATCATTATGCTACTCCAATACAAGAACTGTTGCTGGATGTTGATATGCAGACAAATGAGATTTTTAGTGAACTCAAAGTTCCTAAAATGCTTGAATCTTTCTTGAAGGAAGGACTTATAAATGAAGATTACTTTGATTATATCTCTTTCTTTTTTGGTAAGTCAATTAATAAGCATGACCATGATTTTATTCTTGAATTAAAACTTCGGCATAGCTTGCCATATGATTATCATATAGATAAAATAGAACAGTGTGTAAAAAACATTCCTGACAAATGTTACAATGATACAAGTATATTGAATATCCAGATAGTTGATTATATTTGTCAGCATCTTGAAGAAGAAACCAATAACTCAAAACTTCATTCGATAGTACAAGTTATCAAGAATAATAAAAAGTGGGACTTTTTGATTGATTTCTACAAATCAGTTGAAGATTCGAGCTCGCTTTTCAACCATTTGGGTAGTATCGTTGATGGATTATGGAAGATTTTTGTAAAACAGAATAACGATGAATTATTCGAGGCTTGGTTACGATTCCTCGAATTAGACCATTCCACAAAAGAAAGTCGAAATTGGTTGAATAAAAACTTCACATTTATATCGCATAGAGTAGATCTTATAGGTTTTGATACTATCAAACAAATCGTGTCGAATGGAAAACTGATTTTTACAAATATAGATGCAAAGTCTAGCTGTTTGTTTGAATATGTTGTAGAAAACGAAGCATATGTGCTGACACCGGAAAATGTTGTATGTGCATTTATTCATTATAGAAATGAAAGAATGGAAATATGGGATAATTATCCTTTAAGTGTTACAATACTGAGGGATTGTGAATCAGCAAAACCTGTGTCAGATTATATAGATAAACATTTTGATGATGCACTAAATAATGTATTTATTACAGATGCGGCGAAACAAGAGAGCGTAGAAATTATTCTTGAAGTTGTTAATTCAGATGATATAGCAGAGGGGACAAAACGCAAATATCTTTTGGGGCAACAGAATAAAGTTTCTCTTTCAGATGTTAACAATACACTGTGGGAGCTCGCAATTGAAGTCGATATAGTTATACCTACGTGGTCTGATATATATGCATTCTATGAAAGTCTGAATAATGTAATGATTCCCAGTTTGCGAATATTCATTACCAAACATATTGATGAATTAATAGATATATCTGATTTGGAAGATACTCAGAAAGAATTACTGGCAAACAGTGTATTGTTGACATCGGATTTTGAAATTTCGGTATACGATAAACTTATCAGAATCTTTGATGGAGTTACATTTAAGGATGCGGATATTAACAGTGTAGATAACGCTCATTTTAAGTCGTTATTTTGTGCTGATATGCTTCCATATAGCACATATTATACGACAACAATTAGAGACAATCATAGTGATGTACTTACTTATTATGTAGATAAGTATTTGGATGAGTGTATTATAGAAATAGAGGAGTTGCCTACAGATATGAGGCTATACAAGCATCTTATGAAAAATCCAAGAGTAATCGGTGAAAAAGCTCTAAGTGTAGTTCAACATTTTCTTCCTCATATTGTGTGGGATAACGAATTGGCAAATATCACTCTTCCTGTGTTGAAAAACAATATTGAAAAATTTGATTATGACATAGAGAAGAACATTTTGGTCGCCTCTACTAATTTGCCAGAGCGATTGTCTTTTTTGATAGACTTGGTTGAAAAGTATAGAGATGATTTTGACATTGTGACAGAATTAATAGAGTCTTTAGGCGATTCTTATCAAAGTATTACAGATAAATCAAAAAAGGCTACTATAGAAAATAATCACATGAATGAAATGCTTTTAGGGAAGCTAAAAACTATTGGATATATCTCATCATATAGAGAAGATGATGATAAACTTCGTGTAAGTCATAAACGTAATCACTAAATCAAATGCAAGAGAATAGAGGAATTTATAACTAAAGTTATGGAAAGAAAAGGGATTGTTTGATAACGAATAAAATAAAGTCTCAACCGATAGCATGTAACCATTCTATTTTCCGCCTTGACACGCATCGCAACCCAGCATATCTTTGCG
>BLLV01000098.1 GCA_011959205.1 Bacteroidaceae bacterium | reverse complement strand
GAGATGCTCCGTCGCGTCAATCCAAAGGCAAAGATAATAACGGATAACCCACATTCTTGGAACATTCCAAATACCTGGACTTGGTGTCAGCTCGGAGATATTTTTCAGCATAACACAGGAAAGGCACTTAATTCCTCGAATCGCGATGGCATAGAGTATGAGTATATTACAACTTCCAATGTTTATTGGAATAGGTTTGAACTTGATGATTTGAAGAAAATGCCTTTCAAGAAGAATGAACTTGAAAAATGTACTGTACGTCATGGTGATTTACTCGTTTGTGAAGGTGGTGATGTTGGTAGAGCAGCGATATGGAATCTTGATAGAAATATTATGATTCAAAATCATTTACATAGACTGCGCCCGATTGCCAATGAAATTCATATTCCACTTTATTATCATGTGTTTAGGCATTATAAAGATAAGGATTTGATTGGAGGTAAGGGAATTGCTTTACAAGGATTTTCGTCAAAATCATTGCACCAATTAGCGATACCTCTTCCGCCATATAATGAGCAGAAGCGTATCGTTGCAAAAATTGAGGAGCTATATTCCGTTCTTGATCAGATAGAAGCGTCTTTGCAATCTTGAATGGTCAAGAGGGCAAAGACGCTTGTGAAAGGGAGTTGGTTACCAGTTGACTATCTTGTCAACTATGGCTTGCTGTTCGGTAGCGGTACGGCGGAGGTAGATGCGCGTGGTCTCAATGCTTTCATGACCCATAAGATCAGCGAGCAGAGCAAGATCGTTGAAGCGGTCAAGGAAGTTTTTGGCGAAGCGGTGACGGAATGAGTGGGGATAGACTACTGCTGTATTGATACCATACTTCTGGGCGAACAGTTTGAGTTGCTGGGCTATGCCTCGGGCTGTTATTCGTTCGCCGAAACGGTTGAGGAAGATATAGCCCGATTCGAGGTTTCGCTCTTTGAGCCACACTAATGCCTCGGCGCGGAGGCTCTTTGGAATGTAAAGCCTACGTAATTTCCCACCTTTGGAGTAGATGTCGAGATAGCCCTGCTGGACGTGCTCGGCTTTGATTTGCAGGAGTTCACTGACGCGGGCTCCAGTGGCTGTAAGGAACCACACCACGAAATACCATGAGGTGTGACCGTCTCGTTTCAGTCGGGTTTTGAGGAATTTATAATCAGCATCGCTGATTACGTTTTCGAGAAAGTTTTTCTGCTGCACTTTTACGAAGCGCATTTTGAGTTTCTCCTTTCTGATAAACTCCAGATACTTGTTGATGGCCTGTAGGCGCAGGTTGACGGTCTGAGGCTTGTGGTTCTCCACCAGATAGCCTTTATAGGCGAGCAGATTCTCGCGTGTCACCTCCTTGTATTTTTCAAGGAAGTGTGTCACCGTCCACACATACGAGCGGACAGTGTTCGCCGCCAAATCTTGGCGCGAAAGGAATGATTTGTACTTGGTTATCATATCACATTCAATTTAAGTTGAACATGATAATAAGATAACGCAACCCACATTATCCGCAATTGCCGGATAACTGGGTGCTGACCAGAATCAAAGATGTATTTGAAATCAATCCGAAGAACAAGGCTTCGGATAATATTCAAGCAGGCTTTGTTCCGATGGCGTCAATCCATGACGGCTACTCTAACAAATTTCATTATGATGTAAAACAGTGGG
>BLLV01000097.1 GCA_011959205.1 Bacteroidaceae bacterium | reverse complement strand
ATTCATGCCCGATTTTTCGTCCATTGCCGCCTTCTATAATGAAATCACGGACTACCGCACGGCGGAGGATGTGGGCGTTGACCGTCCTGCCAAGAACGAGATACTGCACCATATACCGCCCACGCCGGAACAGGAGGACTTCATACAGAAACTGATGCAGTTCGCCAAGACGGGCGATGCCACCTTGTTGGGCAGGCTGCCGCTTTCGGAAACGGAAGAAAAGGCGAAGATGCTCATCGCCACGGACTATGCCCGGAAAATGGCACTCGACATGCGCATGATAGACCCGAATTACGAAGATCATCCCGACAACAAAGCGAGTCACTGTGCCAAGATGATCGCGGAGTATTATCAAAAATACGACGCCCAGAAAGGCACGCAGTTCGTTTTCTCTGATTTGGGGACATACCAGCCGGGCGACGGGTGGAACGTCTATTCGGAAATCAAGCGCAAACTGACGGAGGACTACGGTATACCGCCAAGCGAGGTGCGCTTCATTCAGGAGTGCAAGACCGACAAGGCGCGGAAGGCGGTGATAGACGCCATGAACGCCGGGACGGTGCGTGTGCTGTTCGGCTCTACCTCTATGCTCGGAACGGGTGTGAACGCCCAGAAACGGTGTGTGGCTATCCATCATCTCGATACGCCGTGGCGACCGTCCGACTTGCAACAGCGTGACGGACGCGGAGTTAGGGCAGGTAATGAGATTGCCAAACATTTCGCCGGGAACAACGTGGATGTAATCATCTACGCGGTGGAGAAGTCACTGGACAGCTACAAGTTCAACCTCCTGCACTGCAAGCAGACTTTCATAAGCCAGCTCAAAAGCGGTGCGATGGGTGCGCGTACCATCGACGAGGGGGCAATGGACGAAAAATCGGGCATGAATTTCTCGGAATACATGGCGTTGCTCTCCGGCAATACCGACCTGTTGGACAAGGCGAAACTGGAAAAGCGGATCGCATCGCTCGAAGGGGAACGCAAGTCGTTCAACAAGGGCAAGCGTGATTCGGAGTTCAAGCTGGAGTCAAAGACCGGCGAGTTGCGCAACAACACGGCTTTCATAGATGCCATGACGGAGGACTGGAACCGCTTCCTGTCGGTGGTGCAGACCGACAAGGAGGGCAACCGCCTTAATATAATAAAGGTGGACGGAGTGGATTCCGCCGATGAGAAGGTCATCGGAAAGCGTTTGCAGGAGATAGCCAAGAATGCCACGACCGGAGGGTTGTACACGCAGGTCGGTGAACTTTACGGTTTTCCGATAAAGGTGGTGAGCGAAAGGATACTCAAAGAGGGATTGGAGTTCACCGACAACCGCTTCGTGGTCGAGGGGAACTACAAGTACACCTACAACAACGGGCATCTGGCGATGGCTGACCCGTTGGCCGCCGCCCGCAACTTCCTCAACGCGATGGAGAGGATACCCTCCATCATCGACCAGTACAAGGCGAAGAACGAGGTGCTGGAGATGGAGATACCGCAGTTACAGGAGATAGCGGGTAAGGTGTGGAAGAAGGAGGACGAGCTGAAGCAGTTGAAGTCCGAACTTGCCGCCCTTGACCGAAAAATTCAGCTGGAGCTTGCGCCACCCACGCCCGAAGTCGCAGAAAAGGAGAATGAAGGGCAACAGCTCAAGCCGGAAGCGAAAGATGTGAGGAACAGGCAGGCGCAATATCCCGAAAATGCACCGCCGCAGATACGCAGTCCGGCGGATAGTATCGTTGCCAACCATGTCATAATCGGGCGTCCGGGAC
>BLLV01000096.1:0-2500 GCA_011959205.1 Bacteroidaceae bacterium | reverse complement strand
CAAGCCAACATCCTAGCTGTCATAGCAGTACGACTTCGTTAGTTTAACTTAGCTGTCATTTCGGGACCTTAGCAGGTGGTCCGGATTCTTCTCCTCTCGGGCAAGGACCTTAGCACCCATGCCCTCACTCCTGCGGTAAGACTGATGCGCATTCGGAGTTTGTCAAGACTTGATAGGCGGTGAAGCCCTCGCATCTTATCAGTCGCTCTACCTCACATCAGTAACCCGCAAGGCTGCACCTAAATGCATTTCGGGGAGTACGAGCTATCTCCAAGTTTGATTAGCCTTTCACCCCTACCCTCAGCTCATCCAGAAGCTTTTCAACGCTTATTGGTGCGGTCCTCCAGCTGGTGTTACCCAGCCTTCAACCTGGCCAAGGGTAGATCACTTGGTTTCGCGTCTGCCACTGCCGACTATCCGCCCTGTTCAGACTCGCTTTCGCTTCGGCTCCGGGCGTCATCGCCCTTAACCTTGCCGGCAACGGCAACTCGTAGGTTCATTATGCAAAAGGCACGCCGTCACTTCTTGCGAAGCTCCGACCGCTTGTAGGCGCATGGTTTCAGGGACTATTTCACTCTTCTGTTCGAAGTGCTTTTCACCTTTCCCTCACGGTACTGGTTCACTATCGGTCTCTCGGGAGTATTTAGCCTTACCGGATGGTCCCGGCAGATTCACGCAGAATTCCTCGTGCTCCGCGCTACTCAGGATACCACTACGCTTCGTTTGGATTCGAATACCGGACTATCACCGTCTGTGGTTTCATTTTCCAAAGAATTCTTCTCGCCAAATTTCTTGCGACATCGTGGTCCTACAACCCCTGCCATGCCGTAACATGGAAGGTTTGGGCTCTTCCCCGTTCGCTCGCCACTACTGGGGGAATCATTGTTTATTTTCTTTTCCTGCAGGTACTAAGATGTTTCAGTTCCCTGCGTTAGCCTCCAACAAAGTTGGATAATACCTCTTCAAGGTATTGGGTTGTCCCATTCGGAAATCTTTGGATCAAAGGTTATTTGCACCTCCCCAAAGCTTATCGCAGCTTATCACGTCCTTCATCGCCTCCGAGAGCCAAGGCATCCGCCATGCGCCCTTGATTACTTTCTTTATCCGTTCGCCGGAACTTGCGTGTCCGGCGGGATGATATATGCTTTTAGCTCGTTACTACTAAAATTACGTTTTGCTTGTACAATATGTCATAGATCGTTTCTCTTTTCAGAGACTGTGGAGAATAACGGATTCGAACCGTTGACCCTCTGCGTGCAAGGCAGATGCTCTAGCCAGCTGAGCTAATCCCCCGAACCGTAAGATTCGTAGTCCCAGGCAGAGTTGAACTGCCGACCTCTACATTATCAGTGTAGCGCTCTAACCAACTGAGCTATAGGACTAAGTTCAACCTAGTCTGTTCATTAGACCCGGCCTCTTCTTTTCTCTTTATGTATTCAAATAAACCAACCAGCAGCACAAGGACAAGAACCTTCCAAAATGGATCCTCTCCAGAAAGGAGGTGTTCCAGCCGCACCTTCCGGTACGGCTACCTTGTTACGACTTAGCCCCAGTCACCAGTTTTACCCTAGGGCGCTCCTCGCGGTGACGCACTTCAGGTACCCCCGGCTCCCATGGCTTGACGGGCGGTGTGTACAAGGCCCGGGAACGTATTCACCGCGCCGTGGCTGATGCGCGATTACTAGCGAATCCAGCTTCGTGGAGTCGGGTTGCAGACTCCAGTCCGAACTGAGAGGGGTTTTCGGGATTGGCATCCACTTGCGTGGTAGCGGCCCTCTGTACCCCCCATTGTAACACGTGTGTAGCCCCGGACGTAAGGGCCGTGCTGATTTGACGTCATCCCCACCTTCCTCACATCTTACGATGGCAGTCTCCATAGAGTCCTCAGCATCACCTGTTAGTAACTATAGACAAGGGTTGCGCTCGTTATGGCACTTAAGCCGACACCTCACGGCACGAGCTGACGACAACCATGCAGCACCTTCGCATCTGCCTTGCGGCTAACCTGTTTCCAGATTATTCAAATGCAATTTAAGCCCGGGTAAGGTTCCTCGCGTATCATCGAATTAAACCACATGTTCCTCCGCTTGTGCGGGCCCCCGTCAATTCCTTTGAGTTTCACCGTTGCCGGCGTACTCCCCAGGTGGAATACTTAACGCTTTCGCTTGGCCGCTTGCAGTATATCGCAAACAGCGAGTATTCATCGTTTACCGTGTGGACTACCAGGGTATCTAATCCTGTTTGATACCCACACTTTCGAGCATCAATGTCAGTCACAGTTTAGTAAGCTGCCTTCGCAATCGGGGTTCTTCGTGATATCTAAGCATTTCACCGCTACACCACGAATTCCGCCTACCTCAACTGTACTCAAGACTGCCAGTATCAATTGCAATTTTACGGTTGAGCCGCAAACTTTCACAACTGACTTAACAACCCATCTACGCTCCCTTTAAACCCAATAAATCCGGATAACGCTCGGATCCTCCGTATTACCGCGGCT
>BLLV01000095.1 GCA_011959205.1 Bacteroidaceae bacterium | reverse complement strand
ATACAATCAACCAATTTTTTAAATTCTTTTGGAACACCGGAAGATATTGCCAATAACCATAGGGGTATGTCTAAAATGAAAATAAAATCCAATTATGTATAGAGAAAACAGCTTTATATCAATATTTTAATTGTTTGTATTTTCTTTCAGTTGTTTTCATCCGTTTCTCTCTTTTAGCTCTTTTTCGGTACATTTTTGTTTCTTATTTGTTTCTTGATTTCGGTTTTTATTTGTACATTTGCATTAGAAAACAACGTATGAAAAGAATCAATTATGCCACGAATAAAGAAGCCTAAAAAAGTAAAAGAACCCATACGTCTCCGGACGAAGGATTTGTCTGATGGCAGTAAGAGTTTGTATCTGGATGTGTACCGTAACGGCAAACGGACATACGAATACCTGAAGATGTATCTTATTCCGGAAACAGATCGGAATGCCCGTCGGCAGAACGAGATTACGATGGCTGCTGCCAATGCCATCAAATCGAAACGCATCATCGAACTGACCAGCGGAGAAGCAGGTATAGTGAATCACGTGGATAAGGTTTATCTGCTCGATTGGATGAAAACCTATAAAGAGTATCAGGAAAAACGGGATAAGAAGGGCGTCGGCCAAATCATAGCTGTTACCCATATCTTGAAAGATTACGCGGGAGAACGGTTCACTTTGGACCGGATAGACCTTGATTTTTGTCAGGGCTACATCGACTATATGCTGACAACCTATCGTCCAAAAGGGAAGCCGATAGCTGCTTCTACACGCAATACCTATTACCAGATCTTCAACGGCGCACTTAACGCTGCTGTCCGTGCCAAACGGTTGTTGAGAAATCCGTTTAATGAAATGGAGAAATCGGAGAAACCCAAGATGCCGGAAAGCGTGCGTAGTTACATGACCATCGAAGAGGTGCGGTCATTGATTGCCACCCCTATGGAGAACGAAACGGTGAAGAGTGCCTACCTGTTTTCTTGCTTCTGCGGACTACGCATCAGCGACGTGAAGGGTCTGAAATGGAAAGACGTGTTTCTTGATCATGGTCAATACCGTTTGGCTGTGGCCATGCAGAAAACCAAAGAGCCGATTTATCTTCCACTGTCCAATGAGGCGTTGAAATGGATGCCGGAACGTGGAGATAAGACGGGGGACGACAACGTATTCGATTTGCCATCTACTGTCAATACGCTTATTAAGCCGTGGGCCAAGGCCGCCGGAATTTCCAAACAATTTACGTTTCACACAGCCCGGCATACGTTCGCGACCATGATGCTGACGCTTGGTGCAGACCTCTATACCGTATCTAAGTTGCTCGGTCATACATCTGTGAGAATGACGCAGGTTTACGCTAAAATCGTCAATAAGAAAAAGGATGATGCGGTCAATTTAACGAACGGATTATTTGATTGACACATTAATCCGCATATCAAATTTGAATTTGCAGACAAGAATTTTATATTTGTAATTCCAATGTTTTTCATTGGATTACAAATCATCATATATATGTATTAACCCATTAAAATAATTTTCGGACATGAAACGACCAAACAATGGTCTTCTCTCTTTTTGAAGGGAGCCGACACGTGAATCACTTCGCTACTGAGCAGGATGTAGCAGAAGAGTTATTCGCCCTGCTTTCCGAGGCGAGAGTTATTTACCTTCAGGATGTCATTGCAGACGGCAAACGGTATAACCGTTACGTGAATGATTTCGTAAACAGTCACCGCTACATCAACTGTAACGATGCTGTTTGCAGGAACTGCCACGAGATGAACATCCACATCGTCAAGGGACTGCTACACGATTGTGCAGGTCTCGTCAAAAAATTCTTTACCGCAGACACATTCTCTTTTGAGGATTGCATGAGACTGAAGTGGAAGTACGACTTCTACGAGTCATCTCCCGGCAGTCCAGGTGCGGATAATCCGGCTCACACTCCTCCGCTTTCTTTTGGCTGCAATTTTTCCAGAGAACAGATGAAAGGCATCGCGGCTTGTGCCACAGCTTTTCATCTGTTTTGCGTTTCTACACTCTGCATCGAGGACATGGAGGCGCTTTTTTCCTGCCGGGAAGATTTCAGCATCCGGGTAAACAACGTCCGCCACGTGGCTGTCATGTTCGATGCCCTGCTCGAAAACAGGCTCATCGAACCATACTGGCAGTCAGTTCTTGACAAAGGACGGTTCCTTGTGTCAAAGGACGGCAAATCGTACGTCTCTGCCTCAAGCCTGTCCACGGCCCTGTCTATCGCGAGGATAAAAAAGACAGCCGTCGCCAACGGGATTAGAAAGGCCATCGCCGGATTGAAGGAATGACATGAAGTGCTAAAAAGCCAAGCATGTGAAAGGTAAAAGCGTGATAATTGCACTGATACCTGTATGGTATCAACCCGCAACGTCTCGCTGTCACTTACACATCGTCTAACTTTGCCCTCCGTAACGCGCTACAGATACGGAGGAGCACCTTCATTGTCTAATTTTAACATCAGTCTTATGCAAAATAGAATTACATTCATGGAACGGTTGAGCGAACGGATAACCGCCATAGAAGCGGTTCTCAAGAAGTTGGAACCGGTAGAAAACCTTTTGGAACGTGTGGCTTTGCTGGAAAACAATATCTACACGACCAAGAAAGTCTTTACATTCCAGGAGGCGTGCATGTACATCGGTGTTTCGGAGAGCCTGCTATACAAACTCACGTCAAACAAAGAGATTCCGCACTACAAACCTCGTGGCAAAATGCTTTACTTCGCCAAAGATGAGCTGGACGAATGGCTCCTGCAGAACTGTGAGCCTACCGTGGATGACGTCGAACGTATGGCTACGGAATCGTCAACCACACAACCATTCTTTAACAAGAGACGCTATGGAAAACGAAAAAAGAACTGAACGTAATACCGGGACGGGAATCAACGAAAACCGCTTGTCGGACATACTCATAGTATCGCAGATAAAGGCCACGGACACTTACGAGACACCCCCACAGATTATCTGGATAGATAACTCCACTATCGCCACGCTGGGCAATTTCAGTGCTTCAACCGGTAAGGCAAAGTCAAAAAAGACGTTCAACGTGTCGGCCATCGTCGCCGCATCCCTTGCCGGACGGCAGGTACTGAATTACCGGGCACATCTGCCCGAGGGCAAACAGCAGGTTCTGTACGTGGACACGGAACAGAGTCGCTTCCACTGCCACAACGTACTGGAACGCATCCTGCGGCTCGCAGGGTTGCCCACCACGTGCGACAACGAAAACCTTGATTTCATCTGTCTCAGGGAATACTCGCCGTCCGTTCGTATAGAGGTTATCGACTACGCCTTGCGCCAAGGCAAGGGGTACGGCCTGGTCATCATCGACGGAATACGTGACCTGATGCTGGACATCAACAGCACGGGTGAATCGGTGGAGGTCATCAACAAGATGATGGAATGGTCGTCGAAGTACAACCTGCATATCCATTGCGTGCTCCACCTGAACAAGGGCGATAACAACGTGCGCGGGCATATCGGTACGGAGATGAGCAACAAGGCAGAGACCGTGTTGGTTATCAGTAAGAGCAACGAGAATCCTGCAATCAGCGAGGTACATGCGCTGCACATCCGGGAGAAGGAGTTCAAGCCCTTCGCCTTTACGGTGGATGAAGGCGGACTTCCGGTCATGGCCGAGAATCACTCGTTCGACGGAAACGCCTCTGAGCGGTCCAAGAACCGGACAGGATTCATGAACCTGTCTGTCGAGCAGCACAGGGAGGCCCTCTCCATCGCTTTCGGGGATAAGCCTATCAAGGGGTTCGAGAACGTGTTACAGGCGATGATGACAGCTTACGAAGCCATCGGGTTCAAACGGGGACGTAGCGTCATGATAAAACTGTTGCAATACCTGACCGACAACCTGAAGCTGGTCATCAAGCGGGACAAGCTCTTCTACTATGATGTAACCCCCACCGAAGCCATGCTTTTTGATGAAGAATGACGGCGGGCGCGGGCATATATATTTTAGTTTACTTTAGTATCTATCTATATATAGGGAGGAAAACCAAAGTAAACTGTTTTTTGAAAACAAGTGAAAAGAAATCGACATGACTATAGCAGAAGCAAAACAGCTGCGCATCGTGGACTATCTCGCCCGTCTGGGGTACCATCCCAGGAGCGTGAAATCGGACCAGTACTGGTACCTTTCACCGCTGCGCGATGAGCGCACGCCGTCATTCAAAGTCAATGACCGGCTGAACGAGTGGTATGACTTTGGCGCGGCGACGGGTGGCGATCTGGTGGAACTGGGCAAGCATCTTTACCGGACGGACGACGTGAGCGAGGTACTCGCATACATAAAGCGGCACGAGGGCGTTGCCCCGATACCCAGAATCCGGATTGCGGACACGACACCCCGACCCGTCGAATGCGAGATGCAGGACATAAGAATCGTGCCGTTGCGACATCCCGCGCTGCTCTCCTACCTGCGCACCCGTCTGATCGACGGGGATATCGCGCGTATGTTCTGCCGGGAAGTGCATTACGAGCTACGGAAACGCCACTATTTCGCCCTTGCATTCGGCAATCTCTCCGGCGGATATGAGGTACGCAACCCTTACTACAAGGGATGTATCAAAGAGAAGGACATCTCTCTGGTAAGGCATTCGCGGGATGGCACACAGAACCGGATTTGCGTGTTCGAGGGCTTCATGGACTTCCTCTCTTACCTGACATTGAAACAGGCGGGTGATGATACTGTCTGCATCGGCACGTCTTGCGACTATCTCGTGATGAACTCCGTGAACAACCTGAAGAAAGCGCTGGTTCACCTGAAGGAGTACCCGATTATCCATTGCTACCTTGATAATGATCTTGCCGGGCGGAAAACCGCAGAGACCATAGCCGGTATGTATGATGAGTATGTTTGTGACGAAGCGCACCGTTACGGCGAATACAAGGACCTGAATGATTACCTGCGCGGGAAGAGGTTGTAGGACCCGCCGCCCGTTCTGCCAGAAAGCTCTCCTCTCCGGAGGGCTTTTTTCATGTCCCGTCATGACGTAAATTTCCCCTTAAAGTATGATATTAAAGTATGATTTACAATTTTCATACTGATTTTATATGCTAATTTATCGTTTAGCATCAAGATTTTTCCGCATATAGAATATAATCCTTTCCTTTGCAATCATACTTTAATCGAATTTTAATATCATACTTAAAAATATGAAATCATACTTTATATTCGCCATTGTCCTGACGGTGTTGTACGTCATCTATTATGCGATTAATATCGCCCGGGACCTCTATGGAAAGAAAGAGAGCGGCAAGACGGACGAGGAGGTCTTTGACCTTGGCCTTGTGGATGCCACGGAAGAGAGCATCAGCGTCTCGGAGAACGAGACCGGTTTCAGCATCGGAAGCGAGAAGTACGACACGGAGGTCGAAGCGGTCGCCACGCCTGCGGTGCAGGACGACGATGCGGAACAAGAAGAAACCGCTCATATACGGTTCGAGCGTCTGAAAGCGAAGGCGGAGGAACGGATGGAAGATACCGTCCCTTACCTGTCTGACCCTTTCACATCGGAGGAGATGTACAAGGCGATGGTTTCCAGAGGATGTTTGGAAAACCGTCCCGAGTTGAAGTGGAAGCCTGTCAAAGATAAGTTGTAAAATGTCAAGGACGAAAAAGATACTCTGTACGCTATGTTCCATCCTCCCATGTTCGGCATTTGCCAAAAGCGGCGGCGTGAATTACAGTTGGGGTGCGGACGCGCTGGCCACGATGCACGACTTCGTGGTCACGATGATGCTGTATGTCCAGCTCATCTTTGGCG
>BLLV01000094.1 GCA_011959205.1 Bacteroidaceae bacterium | reverse complement strand
CAATGTCAGCAGGTTGCATATTAGATAGTAATATATCAAGTGTTCAATCTAATGCAAATGTTACAAATGTTTCTTCTAATAAAAGTTCAATTGAAAATTGTGTTAGTTGGGGGGGGATATTTTTGATAGGGGTCAGTATAGTTTAGAAATAGTTATATTATTAATAAGATTGATTTTAAATAATCCTGGAAGAATAATTTATAATAGAGGTAATCATGAGCATTATAATGTATGGTCTAGACCAGGACATTTTTATTATGAATTAAGGGGAAAATTTAATAGTCAACACTCTCAAGTAATTAGAGATCATTTAATTAATTTCTTAAGAACTTGTCCTAGTGCAGTTATATTAAATTATCCCAATAAAAAAATATGGTGTTGTCATGGTGGAGTTCCATTTATTCAAAAAAATAGAGAAATTAGGCCATTAGATTTAAGGACATTTTTAAATGACAATACTCAAAATTATTATCTTTTAGAAGATAACAATGGTGTTGGTAGGTTTGGTATTTCTTATCAAGTTAGATGGAATGATTTAACTATTAACCAAGGAGTAACAGCCACCACACCTTATCGGTCTAGGAGTGTTTTAATTGGATTTAATGGAATACGAGAATTTAATAAACTTAATAAAATAGATTATGTTATCAGAGGACATCAAGATAGTTATGCAAATAATGTATTATTTTGTGTTAACCCTAGTATAAAACACTTTCAAAATGGAACAGATTTAGATGAATTAATATATCAACAACAAGAATTAAATAAAAGTAATAAAACCAAGAAATTTTCTACATTAGAATCAAAATTTGACATTGATGGAATAAATCCTTTAGCTAATTTACAAATATTTACTAAAGGTAGAAAAAAAGTATCAGTACTTACATCTAAAATAAATAATGATGAAAAAAATGAAGTTTTAACAATTTCTCCAGGAATTGAAACATCTGTTGAAGCAATTACTATTTCTACTAATACTGATTTATTAAGAGGATTAACTAAAGATAGTTTTATTA
>BLLV01000093.1 GCA_011959205.1 Bacteroidaceae bacterium | reverse complement strand
CCCTGCAAATTTCTTACATCGGTTACAAAACCAAAGAAGTGAAGGTGACAGATACGACCTCCAGTTTATCTATCAAATTGGAAGAAGATTCGGAAACACTGGACGAAGTAGTGGTAGTAGGTTATGGTGTCCAGAAAAAAGCGAACCTGACTGGTGCTGTCGCCGCAGTAGATTTTGAAGAACAAGCAAAATCTCGGCCTGTCACTACAGTATCTGCTGCTTTAGCCGGTCTGAGTGCCGGTGTGCAAGTAATGCAAAACTCCGGTCAGCCGGGTAGCGATGGTGCCACCATACGCGTGCGTGGTGTGGGAACCTTGAACGATGCCAACCCATTGGTACTGATTGACGGTATGGAAGGCTCCATGGACAACGTAAACGCACAAGACATCGAATCCATCTCTATTTTGAAAGATGCCGCATCGTGTGCCATCTATGGTTCACGGGCTGCCAATGGTGTGATCCTGATCAACACCAAAAGAGGTAAAGGACGTGTCAGTGTGAACTACAGCGGACGCCTGTCTTACGCACAACCCACCAACTTGATTGACTTTGTGAATAATTATGCCGATTACATGGAATTGATTAATGAATCATTCACCAACATCGGACAGCCTGCTCATTTTAACCAAAGCACCATCGACACGTGGCGCGAGAAATCACTGAGACCCAATGATGTGAACGAACTGGGGGTACCCAATTATGTAGCATACCCAAATACCAACTGGCAAGATGAGATCTTTAAGAACAGCATCATCAATGACCATAATATATCATTAAGCGGTGGTACGGAAAACGTGCGTTTTCTTACTTCACTGGGGTACCTAGACAATCCCGGTCTGGTGGATAACACAGGTATCAAGAAGTACAAAGTGCGCGTAAACCTGGAGGCCGACGTAGCCAAATGGCTGACTGTAGGTACACGTATTTATGGCGACATGCAAGATCAGGATGCCGGTAACTTCTCGAATGCCAACAACTATTTGAGACAGACCACACCGGGTATCTATCCCGAATGGAACGGAAGCTACGGTTATCCCGAAGCACCCGAAGAAAGCCCTACGGCCAACGGTATCCTGCAATTTCTGAACAACCAGAATGGTACCCGCAAAGAAACCAACGTGAATGCTACCGCTTTCAGCAAGATCACTTTTATGAAAGGATTCACATGGACATTCAACTTCAACTACAAACGCTTCTGGAAAGAAACACGCACATGGACTCACGCCAGCGACCAAGTAAAATTCAGCACAGGCGAAGTGATCAAACCCGGAACAACCCCCGATTTGATGAGTACCTCGTTCGGCAACGAAGGAAACTGGTCATATACCCTGGAAAACCTGCTGAACTACAACACTACGATTGCCAAAGATCACAACATCGGCGTGATGGCAGGTTATCAGGAATGGTACAAATATTGGAACAGCTCCAGTGGTAGCCTGAAAGGACTGATAGACGAATCTATCAACGTACCTGGTTCTGCTACCGAAATGGTAAGCATCGGCGGAAGTGCCAATGACCGTGCTACCCGTTCATTCTTCGGACGTATCAATTACGATTATAAAGGAATCTACTTATTCGAAGCCAACCTGCGCTATGACGGTAACAGCCGTTACCGCAAAGACCACCGATGGGGTACTTTCCCTTCTTTCTCTGCAGGATGGAGACTATCGGAAGAAGCCTTCATGGCCGGAACACGCTCGTGGCTGGATAACCTGAAAGTGCGTGCATCGTGGGGTAGGCTGGGTAACGACGGTGGCGATAATGTAGGGAACTACGAATATCAATCCGTTTACGGTATTACCGACTACTCATTCGGCGGCAAACAGGTATCAGGTCTGGCCATGACCGGACTAGCCAACGCTATCTTGGGCTGGGAAACCAGCAACAATACCAACTTTGGTATCGACTTCGGTGCGTTCGGTAACCGCTTGACTGCTACATTTGATATCTACAACAAACGTACTACCGGTATCCTTACCACCCGCAGCATCCCCATCACTTTGGGAGGTCTGTCGGCTCCCCGCGTGAACATCGCCAAGATGGACGCCAAAGGTTTTGAAATAGACTTGGGATGGAGAGATCGGATAGGTAAGGTGGAATACTCAGTAAGAGGTAACTTCTCTTACAATGCCAACAAAGTGAAGAACTACAACGGACGTTTCTACGAAGGCTGGAAGTATGAAAAAGGAAAAGACAAGAACGGAGCACCCATCTACGGATATACTCGCGACAAGAACGGAAACTACAATTATGTAGACAAAAACGGAAATGTGGTGACTGACAATTCGAAGAAAATATGGGGCAATAACGCCGGTGACGTATTCAACAACGGTAGCTCGAACAACCCCATTGTGGAAGACCACATGAAAAGCGAATGGTACTTGATGGATGCTTACCAAGGCAACGGAAAATATTTCGACGCACAAGGTAACGTAATGCCGGGCGGCGGTCCGAAAGACGGTATGATCCGTACAGAAGACGATATGAAATGGCTGAAAGCCATGATGGATGCCGGCTACGAATTCTGGCCGAACAAGACTATCGGCAAAAACAACATCTGGTATGGAGACGTGATTTATGCAGACAGAAATGGTGACGGTATCTATGGTAACTCTTACGACAATCATTTCCAGAATGTATCTTCCGATCCTAAATACACTTTCGGTTTTCAGGCTTCAGCCGCATGGAACGGATTCGACTTCTCCATGAACTGGGCAGGTGCCGCCGGACGTAAACTGTACTGGGGTTATACCACCGGTTACAACAGTTCCGGAACCCGTGTAGGTGTGGGTCTTCCCAAGATGATTGCGGACAACCACTACTTCTACGACCCGGAGAACCCGAACGACCCGCGCACCAACATCAACGGCAAATACAGCCGTCTGACAAACGGAGAAAGCGGACACCAGGATCAGCATACCAGTACACGTTTCCTGTATAGCGGCGACTATTTGAAACTGAAAAATATCACCATCGGTTACACATTGCCGAAGAACATAACAAACAACTTGTTTGCTCAGAGCATCCGTGTATACCTATCAGGAGAAAACTTGCTCAGTATAGACGATTTCCCCGGACAAGACCCGGAAATAGGTTCTACACCTCAATACACTTCTGTCCGTTCGTTCGCATTCGGAGCCAATATCACATTCTAACCAAATAGAAAGAAAAAAAATGAAAGCATTAAAAAATATACTAGCCATATCCGCCGCTGCTGTAATGATGTGCGGATGCCAAGGTGATTTGCTGGAAACATCACCATACGGAAGTGTTGCCGCAGGCAACATGTGGTCTTCCGAAAACCTGGCAGATAAAGGTGTCACTGCTATTTACTCTACTCTATTTAAGTCTTATGTAGGCATGCAGCAATACCAAATGGACTGTTTCGGTGTATCTGCCGACTGCCGTGACCAGGATTATCCCATCATGGTGAACAAAATAACGACACAGAACAGTATGTTCAGTTCCTACTGGTCACAACACTACTCAGGCATCTCGCGTGCCAACGATGCCATTGCCCACCTTCCCGAAGTAAACATGGGCGATACCAAGAAGGCACGCTATATGGCCGAAGCCAAAGTAATGCGCGCCTACTTCTACTACAAACTGAACATTATGTACAAAGGAGTACCCATTTACCTGGAACCGGTGGAAGCATCGGAATGTACCAAAGGACAAAGTTCGGAGGCCGAAGTATGGCAGGCAATTATTACCGACCTGACCGATGCCATCAACGAGCCCAACCTGCCGAATATCTATGCACAAGGTTCCAGCGACTACGGTCGTGCCACCAAAGGGCTGGCATACGCCTTGCGCGGAAAAGCATATTTGTATCAAAAAGACTATGCCAAGGCAGCAGCCGATTTCGAAGCTGTGGGCAACTGCGGTTTCTCGCTGTTCCAAGGCGAATACAAGCAATTATTCAAGGAAGCCAACGAACAATCTCCCGAAATGATCTTCTCCGTGCAATGCATCGGAATGCCCGGATTGGGAAATGACATCAGTTTCCGCTACGGAACACGTAGTTCTTTCGGTTCCTGTTGGAACACTTTCCTGGCCAGCACAGACTTTGTGGAAACCTACGAGAATGCCGATGGAAGCGAATTCGACTGGGATGACTACATACCGGGCTATAGCGAAATGGAACCTGCCGCCCGTTCAGTCTATTTCTTCCGCGACGGCCTGACAGAAAAGGAAATCGAAGAGTTGGCAAAAACAGGTGCTGATATGAGCAAATACCTGCCCAATGGAAACGAAGCACGTATCAAGACTGCATACGCCAATCGTGACCCACGTCTAGCTGCTACTATCATCACTCCGTATGCCGAGTATAACGGTGCAAATAACTCCAACGAATTCACCTATACCCTGCGCTGGCCCTACCGCGGTTATGACACGGCGGCTCCGTTCGACCTGAAGACAGATACCAACAACCGTTTCTACTATCTGTTCCGCAAATTTGTGGCTGAGGGTGCTTCCGAAATCCCTAACCGTGCTTACTCGCCCATCGACATTCCACTGATCCGCTACGCCGATATCCTGCTGAACTTGGCAGAATGCTACAATGAAATGGATCAGACGGACAAAGCGGTGGAATGTGTGAACCAGGTACGCGGACGCGCCGGAGCAGCCCTGCTGAACTCTAACGCCCCCACCACAGTGACAGGAAAAGACAACCTTCGCGAACGTATCCGCAACGAACGCCGTTGGGAATTCAACGGAGAAGGTGTGAACTTCTTCGATGAAATGCGTTGGGGCACTTGGAAAGAAAGCAAGTTCTTCGAAGGATCAGGCTTGAAACAGATCTGGGGAGAACACCAGTATAGATATACATGGAGCGGTGACCAAGTATACACATGGCCGGCTCCGTGGAGCGAACGCCAGCTGAATGAAAACCTGACACTGGCCGACGGCTGGAGAGACTAACGAGCAAGCTGTGATTATATAATAAAGGTAAAAAGAGAACCTCCCCCGGAATGGAGGAGTGTAACCACGAAACTGTTTTGATCTTTATATGAAATCCATTTCCCGGCAAGGATGAAAAGAATTATCTTTGCAAACGGATTTCCTATAATATCAAAACAGTTTCCTTTTTTAAAGAGAAGCAGAAAGTTTAAAATCTAAAAACCAATCTCCATGAAAAAAAAACTATTCGCCCTATTCATCTGCCTTTACTTCACCACCGGCACCCTATGGAGCCTGTCGCCTGCCAACAAAATCAAAGCGGACATAGACTGGCCCGCCTTCATGCAGAAACAAGACATGACCTGGGACGTACTGCCCGAACACTGGTACGAATCTGCCTTCATGGGCAACGGCATGTTGGGGCTTATGATCTACAAAGAACCAGCTGCCAACTACCTTCGTCTGGAAACCGGCCATTGCGCCATACACGACCATCGACCGGGAGCCGGACTGTTCAACAACCCGCGCCTGCTGACCGGACACTTCGCCCTGCATCCGCAAGGTGACATTGTGGGCGGAACCATGCGACTGGACCTGTGGAACGCCGAGACCCACGCACAAATCAATACCACCCGAGGCTCCATCACCCTACGTGCCTTAGTGCATGCCAGCGAGATGGTCATCATCGTACAAGCCGATGCCACCGAAGGCGAGAAAGAATTCCGATGCGAATGGGTGCCCGCACAAGCCCAAAGCCCGCGCTACCTCTACGCACACACCCAAGCAGGAAGCTGGATAACCCCTCCTGCCGACTACCAGCCCAACCCGCAACCGGAACCCACCGTGCAAGGGATGTCCCTACAACGCCTGAACGCCGGAGGAGAAACAGCTGTTGTGTGGAAAAGCACCCACCACAAGAACGGGCAGGAACGCACCTGGCTCATTACCGTCGCCCACACTTATCCGCAACAAACAGCCGTTGCGGAAGCTGAACACGCCTTGCAGCAGGCAAAGGCCAAAAAACTAAAAAACTTGCTGAAAGAACACCGCGACTGGTGGAACAATTATTACCCCCAAAGCTTTCTCACCCTGCCCGACGGAGTGAAGGAAAACTTCTACTGGATACAAATGTACAAACTGGCCTGTGCCACACGTGCCGACCGGGCACTGATAGACAACACCGGCCCCTGGCTCACCGTCACCCCTTGGCCTAATGCCTGGTGGAACCTGAACGTACAGCTCACCTACTGGCCGCTCAACGCATCAAACCATCTGGACCTAGCCGCCTCGTTGGAAAATGCGCTCTACGGCAACACCGGCAACCTGCGCCGGAACGTACCCGAAGCCTACCGCAGCAACTCACTCGCCATCAACCGTTCCTCCAATTTGGAATGTGTGTCGGGTGAAGTAGGCATTCCCGGCGTCAGCCCCAATGCTGAAGTAGGACTGCTGACCTGGGCATGCCATAACCTATGGCTCATCTACCGCCACAAAATGGACGACGACCTGTTACGCCATCGGCTGTACCCCCTGCTCAAGCAGTCCGTAAACTACTACCTGCACTTCCTCCGCAAGGAAACCGATGGGCTGTGGCATCTTCCGGCCACCTATTCACCCGAATATGGCAGTGCGGAAGACTGTAATTTCGACCTCGCCCTGCTACGCTGGGGCTGCCAGACATTGCTACAGTCCGCCGAACGCTTAAAGCTGGACGACGAGCCGCTCATTCCCCGCTGGAAGGACGTACTGGAAAACCTCACTCCCTATCCGTCCGATCCTCAGGAAGGGCTGCTGATAGGGCGCAATGCCCCTTACGCCTCCTCCCACCGCCACTATTCCCACCTGCTGGCTGCCTATCCGCTCTATCTCCTCAACCGGGAAGATCCTGCCGAACAGACTTTGATAGAACGTTCGCTCGCCCACTGGCAAAGCAAGCCGGAAGCCTTGCGCGGATACTCCTTCACAGGCGCCTCGTCACTTTCATCCGCACTGGGCAAGGGAGATGACGCACTGACCTACCTGAAACGGCTGTTCGATTCCTATCTGTCGGTGAACACACTCTACCGCGAGTCGGGTCCGGTCATCGAGACCCCCCTGTCGGCGGCACAGTCCATCCACGACATGCTGCTGCAGAGCTGGAGCGGAAAGATCCGTGTGTTCCCTGCCGTGCCCCATACATGGCAAGACCTCGCTTTCCGTGATTTCCGCACCGAAGGAGCTTTCCTGGTAAGTGCCTGCCGCCGGAAAGGGAAAACAGCATTCGTCTCCGTCCGCAGTCTGGCGGGAGAGCCTTGCACGATAGTGACGGACATCGAGCGTCCCGTGTTCCGTGCCAAACGCACGCCGAAAGTGACGCAGGTGGCGGAACAAACTTACAAGATTGATTTGCAGAAAGGTGAAGAGGTACTGATTTGCGCTGAAGATAACATGAATAAAGAACCGGTCATCGCACCTGTAGAGAACAAACAGACGAACTGTTTCGGCAAGAAGAGGCCGTAAAGAAGATTCCAAGCATAAGGTATGCCGCATTTTTCTGTTCCTACAGAGGATGACGGATACCTTATTTTTTAGATACAGCCATAAATAATATTAAAAAGCACTGATTCTTTGAATATTATTTCAAAAAACAATATCTTTAAAAGAACAATAAAACAACCCAAAAACTTCCTATTATGAAACATGTACTATTCTATTCAATTTTATGTATGGCAATATCGTTCTGTTCCTGCACAGACGGATACGACAGTGAACAATTCGAAGATATTGAAGTCCGATCCTTGATATTGTCTTTCACCGATGCAGGCAATAACGACCTGTTACTGAATGTTCCTGCCGAAAAAGGGCTACTCTCCGACCCTCGCTACTTCGTGGGATATATGATCAATGGCAATCCTGTCAATCTGTCCAGCAATGTATGGGGACCGATACAATACGAAATGAGCCTGCCGCTAAAACACAAAGAAAACAGTTTGTCGCTAATCTCTACTTTTTCCCCTGCTTTCACCCACCACTTCCGCAACTACATGAGAGAGGAAACATCGGTCATGCGTCTCACGATCAAGTTCAAGTGCCCCACTTTGTTTGGTGAAGAGAAAATCCATATACTGGAAGGGGACTGGTACAACAACGGAGAAGCCATATTGCCCACAGGCGACAACTTCACGCTGGACGGTGAGAAGATTTGAACCGGACGGGCACTACTGCATCATCAGGCTACGCTAAAAAGCTTTTTATGCGGCAGATTAAGCGGTAATGAACGGAAAGCTAAGCCCTTTCTTACGGCCTGTTACTACTGCCGCCGCAAGGCGGTTGTATAACCGCCTATAGTGGGTTATACAACCGCCCATAGTGAGTCGTACAACCCACTATAGGCGGCAGTAACAATCATCTGCACAAAAAGGCTTAGGATATAGGTGAAAAAGGCTTAGGATGTGGAAAGAAATACCACTCACTCCTCTGTCGATGGTTTTGCCGGCCTCTTTCCTTTCTTATATTCCTGCGGAGTACAACCATATTGGTTCTTGAAGCAGCGGCTGAAATAGATCGGTACATTGAATCCGCAACGGTCGCTTACCTCTCCGATAGAAATATCAGGATACTGCTGTAACAACATGGCGGCATGCTTCAAACGGCAATTCAGGATGTAATTGTTGGGCGTCATACCGGTCAGTGCCTTGAATTTTGCATACAGCAACGAACGCCCTATGCCCACTTCCTTGCAAAGCACAGGTATGTCAAATTCCAAATCGTCAATGTGCTGCTCTATCACTTTGGAAACACGGCTCAGCAGATCTTTATCCAACGGATTAATACCGGTCAAGTCAATCTCCGACATGGGCTGTTTGTTGAACTGATGCTGTATCAGCAGGCGGTTACGCAGCAGGTTGTTCACACGGGTAAGCAGCAGGCGAGCATGAAACGGTTTGGTGATGTAGTCGTCTGCCCCACGATTGAAGCCTTCCATATTCTGTTCCGGCGAATTGAGTGCAGTTAGCAACACCACCGGGATGTGGCAAAAGTCCAAATTATTCTTTATCTGCAAGCACATCTCGGTTCCGGTCATCTCGGGCATCATCACGTCACTCACTATCAAATCGGGCTTGCACTGATGCACCTGTTGCAATCCTTCTTTTCCATTGCAGGCACACACAATCTGATAAAACGGAGTGAAGAGCTCCACCAGTACTTGCAACAGTTCCTCATTGTCCTCTACCAGCAGCAAGGTGCGCGAACGGTCGGCAACCTTCTCCATTGGAGCGGTCTCCTCCTCCGGCAAGAAACCGTCATCTCCCAGTACCGGCAGGGAATCCGGCAGAACAGCCTCCTCAGGACGCTGTGTGGCAAGACGCACGTTCTTGTCAGCGGCAAACTCTTCTTTCAGCCGCGGCAGCTCCACAGTAAAAGTAGTTCCTTTGTCCACTACACTCTTCACCGTTATCACACCATGGTGTTTTTCCACAATAGTCTTGGTAAGCGCCAACCCGATACCCGTACCACTGAAGAAACTGCTTTTCTTTTCAGGGTCCTCGCTCTGGTAGAAACGGGTGAATATCTTTCCTGTTTCCTGTTCGGCTATACCAATACCCGTGTCGGTGATGTGCAGAACAATTCTCCGGTCTTGTATCTCGCCCGACAAGGAGATGGAACCTCCATCCGGGGTATATTTGAAGGCATTGGACAACAAGTTGAAGAATACTTTCTCCATCAACTGGGCATCAAACCAGCACAGAATAGAAGTATCCGGAAAATAAAATGCATACTCTATCTTGCGTTGGCGGGCGTAATCAGCGAAAGAAAGATAAATCTCCTTCAGGAAAGCACTGATATCCTGTCGGCTTAGTTGCAAAATCTCATGATCCTGCTCCAGTTTCCTGAACTCGAGCAATTCCGATATCAGGTTATTCATCTTCTGGGCGTTCTTCCGGACCTTCAGTATTTGATTATACACAAGCGGAGTGAGCGAATAGCGTTGCAGCAAGATGTCGACATGACTGATTATCAATGTCAGAGGAGTTCGGAACTCATGGCTGACATTGGTAAAGAATACCAGCTTTTCATGGTTCAGTTTCTCTATCTGCTGTTTCTCGAAACGTTCTTTCTCTAGTGAAAGAGCCAGTGTGCGCTTCGCCACCCGGCTGGAGATGAAATAGTAAAGACAGCAACCGAAGACGATGATATACAAAACCCATGCCCACCAAGTATCGTACCACGGAGAGGCTATGACGATGCGCATAGTGATTTCCTTACCTGCCACGGACTCACCTCGGCGGTTGTCCAAGCTGGTCGCCACCCTGAACGTATAGGTACCGGGAGCCAGGTTGGTGTAATGCGCCTCCGGCCGGTTTGTACGGATCCATTCCGAGTCAAACCCATCCAGCTTATACTGATATTGTTTCTTGGACAGCAGTTGTTCGTAGTCGGGCAGCGAGAAGCCCAAGACCAAATTATTCTGCCTGTGGCTCAGGCTGAGCTGTTCGGTATAGGGAAATGCGACAGACAGTATGCCCGACTCGTCGTCAGGCACAATGAGCTGGTTGTTCACCCACAATTGAGAAAAATGCAGGTCGGGAGTGTTGTGATACACATCCACCTTGTTAAAGTCTTTTTCGGAAAGCACGGTCACACCTTTCGTATCACCGATAAATATTCTTCCGTCATCGGAAGCAAAGAGGCCACATCCATTGATGATGTGAGAAGAAGAAAAATTATCCTGCAAAGGAATGGTAGTGAATGTATCCTCACGAGGAGAAAAACAGGTCACGCCGCGGTCTGTGGTGAAAAAGACCTCGCCATCATACGAAGTACAGATGTTGTAGCAGAAATTACTAGGCAACTGATTGCTTCCTGCCGTATAGTTTTTCATTTTCCCGGTGGACTTGTCATAATAAAACACTCCGGCACCCAGCGTGCTGACATACATGCCTGCACCAGTGGCCCGGATGCGAGTGATCTGTGTGCTGTTGCCTCCCAGCGGAAGTGGAATCGTGTGGATGGATTCCTTTTTATTTAAATCCACGCACAACACGGATGCTCTCTTGGCTAAGTACATCTTTCCTTCCGGATCGATATCGAAATATTCATAATAGGAAGAAGGGATATCCAACTTATAAAACTGCTGTGTACGGGTATCTAGCCGGAACACTCCGTTGCGTGCCGAAAGATAGAGCTGCCCCTGCCACATCTGCACATGGAAAACCACTTCATTGGGAGTGTCTGAAGCACTATTTCCGCTGCTCTTTTCCAAATAATTGCAAAAGCGACCGGTCCGTATGTCATAGCGCGACAAACCTCCCAAATAAGTACCGATATAAACACACTCCCCTTTTTCATCATAAGTGATGCTCTTTATGTTATTGTGCAGAAGAGAGTTTCCTCCGTTAGCGGTAAGCCGATGGAGGATACTCCAGTCCTTATCGATACAAATAACCCCTCCGCCATCGGTACTGAGCCACAGATATCCGTTTTTGTCCGTCAGCATGTCGCCAATGTACGAATAATAAAGGTCTCTGGTGGCATTTTTGTCGTAATCGTAGTGCATAAAACTCTCACGCCGTGGAATGAAATAATTCACTCCGCCAAAATAACTGCCCACCCATATCGTACCCTGCATATCCTTGTACAGGGAGAATATGGAAGGATGGGTGAGCCCGCTGGCATACTGCGGAATCTGGACCAGCGAATATTCCCGGGTCTTAGTGTTGTATTTCTGCAATCCGTCGAAAGTGCCAAACCATATATTGTGCTCATTGTCTTCGGCAAAGTCACGGATCTGCCAGCTACTGATCCCGTCCGGCGAACCCGGCTTATAGGGTACACCTATGACATCTTCTCCCTGCCTCATACGATAGAGTCCACGCATCCGGGTACCCAGCCACAATTCCTTTTCCGAGCTTTCGAATATGCGGTAAACCTCCATTCCCTCCAACACATGTGTCTGTTTGTGTGACGCGCGGTCTATGAAGAAAGCACCGTTGAGGGTGCCGACGCATATCTTGTCAGCCAATAGGGTGAGGCAGGAGATTCGTTCCTTGATGTTTGTTTTAAGCACAAAAGCAGTCTCTCCGGTTCCGGCCCGGCAGAACAGAGAGTCGTGCCGCATATACCATATATCGCCGCCGGAAGCTGCCAGCACAGGGATCTTGTTCCCATCAGAGAGACACTCGAATCGCTCTGTCCGTATATCATACCTGACGATATTGTCATCTATCAGAAAAAAAAGATTTCCCTGGCTGTCTTCTACAATCGTAGAAACTTCATTGCCCAACCACACCGCAGGACCTGCTCCGGCAGGTGTGAACCAACCCTTGAACGCCGTAACCTGGCTCCCGTCATATCTGTTAATACCCTCGCGGGTTCCGAACCACATTCTTCCCAGCCGGTCCTGATAAATAGCCATAACGGAAGGTTGCGTCAGCCCTTCCGACAAACCGATGTGTTTGAAATATTCGGCCGATGCGGAAGTTCCGAATACCAGCAACACAAATAAAAGAAATACATATTTATACTTTATTGTAACATTTATCTCCTGTTTAAAAAAACAGAGGGCGCCATAGCGTGTTTCCATACAGGTATTCTTGTCATGAACTAAAGATTTTGTATTCTCCATAGTAAATCAGATTTGTTAACTCCGGACAAAGATAATGATTATTCAAGAGACTTCACTATAAAATATATCATAAATAGGGTATTGCCACCATGAACATCTTCCCTTATCTTTGCATTATAAAACTATATATAACCCACTAAATGAAAAAATTATGGCAAAAATAAAAAAACAATTGACAGAGCTCATTGGGGGGACTCCCTTATTGGAACTGTCACGCCTCAGCAAAAAACACGACGCGAAAGCACAAGTAATAGCCAAACTGGAATACTTCAATCCCGGAGGAAGCGTAAAAGACCGTATAGCCTTGGCTATGATAGAGGATGCGGAAACAAAAGGCATCTTAAAACCCGGAGCGGTTATCATTGAACCCACCAGCGGTAACACGGGCGTAGGATTAGCGTGGGTTGCCAGCGTGAAAGGCTACAAAGCCATACTGACCATGCCTGAAACGATGAGCATAGAACGCCAGAACCTGTTGAAAGCCATGGGAGCACAATTAGTGTTGACCGAAGGTGCAAAAGGAATGAAAGGAGCCATAGAGAAAGCGGAGGAACTACGTAACCGGACTCCGGGAGCTGTGATATTGGGGCAATTCGAAAATCCGGCGAATCCCGCTGCCCATGTACATACCACCGCACAGGAAATCTGGCATGATACTGATGGAAAAGTAGATATCTTTGTTGCCGGAGTAGGCACAGGCGGCACCTTAAGCGGAGTAGCGGAAGGACTGAAGAAACAAAATCCTCATATACAGATTGTAGCCGTAGAACCGGACAGCTCTCCTGTCCTTTCGGGCGGAAACGCGGGACTGCATAAAATACAAGGTATTGGAGCCGGATTTACCCCACACACCTACAATGGAAAGTTAGTAGACAAAATAATGCGGGTGAAAGACGACGACGCCATCCGCACAGGACGTGAACTCTCTCTGACGGAAGGGTTATTGGTCGGAATATCTTCGGGAGCAGCCGCCTATGCCGCATTGGAACTAGCTAAATTACCAGAGAATGAAGGGAAACAGATTGTAGTCCTCTTACCCGATACGGGAGAACGATACTTGTCTACTGTGCTTTATGCTTTTGAAGAATACCCCACCGAAACCTATTGATATAAAAAAGCCTTGCACATAATGATGCAAGGCTTCATTTCGGTGGGCGTTGACGGATTCGAACCGCCGACCCTCTGCTTGTAAGGCAGATG
>BLLV01000092.1 GCA_011959205.1 Bacteroidaceae bacterium | reverse complement strand
CAATAATATCTTATATAAGGTTGCAGCAACTTACATGGCTTGTAAAATTTGAACTCCTCTTGAATCATTTTACAAAGGTACTTATTTTAGTAGTATCTTGTTTATTACAAGGTAGTTTTTAGTGCAAGGTGCAAGTATATATCTATATATAGCTTGCACCTTGCACTAACCGCAGAATATTTATTTTCAATGATTTGCATTTATCAAAAGAAAGCCGTATCTTTGAACCGTAGTTTTAGGCAGACAACGAACAGCCAAAAGGTGACAGAAAAGCGTTTTCTTGTAACCTAAGTTGTACCCCCTAAGGCTTTGACATATTGATAACGCATTGAATTTGAAAGATATGGGGGAGTGGGTTCATAACCCTGTCTCTCCGCAATAAACATTGGAAATCAATGAATTACAAAAAAAATACCCAATTTTACACCCAAAAATGTAAAATTGGGTATTTTTTTGTTATTTAACTAAATCCCTGAATTCCGTAACTAAATAATATTGATTTGTCCGGATTTCTGTTCTCGAACGATGCAAAATTAGGTAGGTTTGTAAGTGGTAAGGATGTGGTTAGTGCAAATGGAATATTTTATTATTTCTTTGAATCTCAGGCAATAAAAATACCACTCAAAAATTAATTTGAGTGGTAAAAGTGGTAATTTCGTAAAATATCAGGCTGACTATAAAGTCGCTGTATATCCGATTGAGTTCGCCATATTGGGGAATCATGATCTGTATTTCTCCTGCCATATACGCTTGGTTTATGGGTTCTTATCTTTATCAAGAAAGGAAGTCAGTTCTTCCTCCACTTCCTCTATACTTGGCAGAGCCGATTTTAAGTTTTCAGGTATAGCCTTGCTCAACTGGTAATCGCTGATGCCTATCGGCTGGTCGTAGCCTGTCAATGCGTATTGCGCTACAACTTCGTCTTTCCCCTTGCACAGTAATAACCCGATAGTCTTGTTGTCATTTTCTCCCCTTAATTTGTCATCCACTACATTGATGTAGAAGTTCAGTTGTCCTGCATACTCCGGTTTGAATGGGGTAGCCTTTAATTCTACCACGATGTATGCGTGTAGGGGAATGGAATACAGAATCAAGTCTGCATAGAAATCGCTGTTGCCTATTTGAAAATGCTTCTGTCGGGCAACAAAGGCAAAGCCATTTCCCATTTCCAGCAAGTAACGGGTGACGTGCTTAACCAGCTGCTCTTCTATGTCTCTTTCGTCTGCCTTTTCCTTCGTTCCAGCCAAATCAAAGATGTATGGGTCTTTCAGAAGGTAATTAGCAAGGTCACTTTGTGGTGCAGGAAGCGTGGCTGTGAAATTATTAACCTTGTTGTTGCTGATTTGTCTGGTATACAGATTGGTTTCAATTTGTATTTTAAGAACATTGCTGCTCCAGCCCATTTCTACGGACTGTTTCATGTACCAATATCCTATGCCTAACGGTAACGAACCATCAAGTATAACCATTTGGCTTGCCCAGTTTATTCTGGCGACAGGGGATGTCAAGAAATTTTTTTCTATCTCCCTAATCCCCATCCTGTAAATGGCAGAAACGGTTTTCTCTACGTCCTGAATTTGCGCAGGAGCTTCCTGCGTAAATTCTAAGGGCTGACAATCAGTAGATTGTATTTGCGCAGTAAGTTCCTGCGCAAATTGCTTGTCGTTCAGTTTTAATACTTCATTGGTCACATTCTGTATGTTTGGAACAGACAGTCTTACATCCGTATCAATGAAACTTCTTAGCACACTCAGCGGATATGTCCGTGCGAATTGGCACATATAAGTAAGGTTGCGTTCCGAATAACCTTTCTTTTCGGGATAATTGAATCGGATAGCCTTTGCCAGTTGCTTGATGATTTTACTTCCCCATCCATATAAGTTTTGATAATAGAGGATATAGTTGCCCATTTTCCAATAATGGAACAACATTTGCGCATTGGCAGCGGTAATCAGCCGTACTTGCGCCTGTTGTATTTCTGAACCGACCGCATTTATAAATGCGTCAAAGTTCGTCTTTTCTATGTTATGTCCGTTGTTGCTCATCTTATGATATTTTCAGAATACAAATATACTTCAATGGTGGTAATCCATGAAACTAATTGATACTTTTATAGTTGATTAAACTTGTTCATGGCGTTTGCCCTGATGTCATCCGCTATGTCAATATAGGGTTTTATAGCCTTATAGTCACTGTGTCCCGTCCATTTCATAACCACTGGTGCCGGAATTCCGAGTGCCAACGCATTGCAGATGAAAGTCTTTCTTCCGGCATGGGTGCTTAACAATGCGTATTTGGGTGTGACTTCATTTATGCGCTCATTTCCCTTGTAGTAGGTTTCCCGTACAGGTTCGTTGATTTCCGCCAGTTCACCCAGTTCTTTCAGATAATCGTTCATCTTCTGATTGCTGATGACGGGCAATGCCATATGGTTCTCAAAATGAACATCCTTGTATTTTTCAAGAATGGCTTTGCTGTGGTCGTTCAGTTCGATTATCAGGCTGTCCGCAGTCTTGACTGTGGTGACTTCAATGTGGTCGGGCTTAATATCACTTCTTTTAAGGTTACGAACATCCGAATATCGTAAACTCGTGAAGCAGCAGAACAGAAAGACATCCCTGACACGTTCCAAATACTGCTTGTCATGCGGTATCTGATAATCTTTCAGCTTGGGTTTGAATGCGTCGTATGCAATGTTCTGATGGTGTCCTTTCTTGAAACTCCAGCGCAGGAACCATTTGAGAAATCCCATTTGTTTACCGATGGTACCCGAACTCCCTATGGGTATGTTAAATTTACGCTGTCAGTTTGCATAATCTAAACATAAAGAATGGTATATCTCCGACTCCTCTGAA
>BLLV01000091.1 GCA_011959205.1 Bacteroidaceae bacterium | reverse complement strand
AGGAGCAACGCCTTGCTCCAACCTTTGTTAACCTTAAATCTAATACTATGAAAAAAATCACATGACAAATGTACTACTTCCCTTCATTCCCTCCAAATCTTGGATACATTTTTGCTTTCCATTTAGTATTATTTTACAAAAGCGACTGTTCTCGCACACAACATTACAATTCGTTAAAAAAACAGAGGCTAAAAAATGAATATAAAACAAATTCTCATTCACACCGTGAAGCATCTTCTTTCTATCCGTTGATTAGTTATAAAAATGCCCCGCCAATACAGGCAGGGCACTCTCAAATATCAAGTAAAACTAACCGTGATTAGTCTTTCAGCTTCGCAGCAATAAATTCACGATTCAAACGAGCGATGTTGCTGATAGAAACCAACTTCGGACATTCTGCCTCACAAGCACGGGTGTTTGTACAGTTACCAAAGCCCAGTTCGTCCATCTTGCTCAACATGGCTTTCGCACGGCGGGCAGCTTCCACCTTGCCTTGAGGCAACAGTGCCAGCTGGCTGACCTTTGCAGAAACGAACAACATGGCAGAACCATTCTTACATGCAGCCACACAAGCACCACAACCGATACATGCAGCCGCATCCATAGCTTCATCGGCAACAGGTTTAGCAATAGGAATTGCGTTTGCGTCAGGAATACCACCGGTATTGATTGACACATAACCACCGGCCTGCATAATCTTGTCGTAAGCGCCACGGTCTACCATCAGGTCGCGGATGACCGGGAAACCGGCCGAACGCCAAGGCTCAACAGTAATGGTATCACCATCTTTGAAACGACGCATATAAATCTGGCAGGTAGTAGCACCTGTAGCAGGTCCGTGAGGATGTCCGTTGATATACATAGAACACATACCACAGATACCTTCGCGACAATCGTGATCGAATACGACAGGTTCTTTACCTTCATTGATAAGCTGCTCGTTCAAGATATCCATCATTTCCAGGAATGAGGTATCACCCGGAATATCTTTCATTTGGAAGGTGTCAAAATGTCCTTTTTCTTTAGGACCTTTCTGACGCCAAACTTTCAGTGTGAAACTTATATTTTTATCCATGATTTCTATACAATTAATAATTAAGACTTATAGTTACGGGTTTGAACCTTGGTGAACTCATAGTTCAGATCTTCTTTAATCAACTCAGGTTCTTTTCCTTCGCCGGTATACTTCCAACAAGCTACATACGAGAACTTGTCATCGTGACGAAGCGCTTCACCTTCCGGTGTCTGGTGTTCTTCACGGAAGTGACCACCACAAGATTCTTCACGGTTCAACGCATCGTAAGCCATCAATTCACCGATTTCAATGAAGTCGGCCAAACGGATTGCTTTTTCAAGTTCTACATTCAATTCATTCGCTTCACCCGGAATGCGAAGGTCGCTCCAGAAGGTCTTTCTTACTTCTTTCAGCTGAGCCAGTGCCTTGGTCAAGGATTCCTTGGTACGTCCCATACCTACAAAGTCCCACATGATGTGACCTAATTCCTTGTGGATAGAATCTACAGAACGATGGCCCTTAATGTTCATCAGCTTCTGAATCTTATCGTTCACAGCCTTTTCAGCAGCAACAAACTCAGGCAGATCTGTTGAGAAACGAGGCACCTGAATCTGATCTGACAGATAGTTCTGGATGGTGTAAGGCAATACGAAGTAACCGTCGGCCAATCCCTGCATCAATGCAGACGCACCCAGACGGTTGGCACCGTGGTCGGAGAAGTTGGCTTCACCGATCGCATACAGACCCTTGATAGAGGTCATCAGCTCATAATCCACCCAAATACCACCCATGGTATAGTGGATAGCCGGGAAGATCATCATCGGAGTCTTGTACGGATTCTCGTCAGTGATTTCTTCGTACATATCGAACAAGTTACCGTAACGGGCACGAACCACGTCCTCACCCAGACGGTCGATAGCGTATTTAAAGTCAAGGAATACGGCCAGACCTGTGTTGTTCACACCGAAACCGGCGTCGCAACGTTCTTTGGCAGCACGTGAAGCAACGTCACGGGGAACCAGGTTACCGAATGCCGGATAGCGGCGTTCCAAGTAGAAGTCGCGGTCGGCGTCAGGAATATCGGTCGGCTTCTTGGTTCCGGCCTGCAATGCCTTGGCATCTTCCAGTTTCTTCGGAACCCAGATACGTCCGTCATTACGCAATGACTCGGACATCAAAGTCAATTTGGACTGCTTGTCACCGTGTACAGGAATACATGTGGGGTGGATCTGTGCGAAGCAGGGATTAGCAAAGTATGCACCTTTGCGGTAGATCTGCATGGCAGCCGAACCATTTGACGCCATCGCGTTGGTAGACAAGAAGTAAGTGTTACCATAACCACCGGTACCGATCACTACCGCATGAGCGGCAAAACGTTCAATCTTACCGGTTACCAGGTTACGGGCGATGATACCACGGGCGCGTTCCACACCTTCGTTATCCTTGATCAGCACAACGTCCAGCATTTCATAACGAGTGTACAATTTTACGTTACCACGCTGCACTTCGCGGCTCAATGCAGAATAAGCACCCAGCAGCAACTGCTGTCCGGTTTGACCGCGGGCATAGAATGTACGTGATACCTGAGCGCCACCGAATGAACGGTTGTCCAGCAAGCCACCGTATTCGCGGGCGAAAGGAACCCCTTGAGCCACGCACTGGTCGATGATAGCGTTGGACACTTCGGCCAGACGGTAAACGTTGGCTTCGCGTGCACGGTAGTCACCCCCTTTGATTGTATCGTAGAAAAGACGGTAAACAGAGTCACCATCGTTTTGATAATTCTTAGCAGCATTGATACCTCCCTGTGCAGCGATAGAGTGTGCACGACGGGGAGAGTCCTGGATACAGAAGTTTAACACCTTGAAACCCAGAGCACCCAGTGAAGCGGCAGCCGAAGCGCCTGCCAGACCGGTACCTACCACAATGATGTCCAGACGACGTTTGTTGGCAGGGTTTACCAATTTTTGATGAGCTTTATAATTGGTCCATTTCTCGGCTAAAGCGCCTTCAGGAATTTTAGAATCTATAGTAGCCATATTCATTTACAATTTTATCATTTACAATTTACGATTAGCAAGCACCACAAGCCAGTGATTTCACGAAGAAGATAACGACTACAGCCGCAAAGCCAAGAACGACTACAGTAGAGTAGATGTTACCGATAGTCTTCCAACGCTCGAACCAAACCTTGTTGCTCCAGCCCAGTGTCTGCAAAGCACTCCAGAATCCGTGAGTCAGGTGGAACCACAAAGCTGCTAACCAAATGAGGTAAAGCACTGTAAATACAGGGCATCCGAATGTTTCACGGATGTAAGCGGCACCGTCTGTAGGGCCGAAAGCGCCTAAATCATGCACACCGATGATTTCGGCAAACTGCATTTTGTACCAGAAATTGGCAAAGTGAAGAGCCAATCCGGCAATGACAACAATACCCAGAACAAGCATGTTCTGAGATGCCCATTCCACAGTTTTAGGTTTGACATTCACTGCATAGCGTTCGCTACCACGAGCCGCACGGTTCTGCATGGTCAACCAGAAAGCGTAGATGATGTGGATTACGAACAGAGCGGCCAGTCCGGCTGTTGCAACCAACGCGTACCAGTTAGCTCCCAGGAATTCACAAATCATGTTGTAAGCATCTTCCGAGAAGAGCGCAACAAGGTTCATCGCCATGTGAAACGTCAGAAACAGGACAAGGGCGATACCTGTGACACTCATCACCACTTTCCTTCCAATAGATGAATTACTTAACCACATAAATGATTGAATTTAAATTATTTAATTGTTAGAACTAAAAATTCTGTTAAAAGCTGTGTCTTCACGATGCAAAAGTAAAGGAATTCTAGCGATAATACAAGGAATTATGGAAATTATTCTTTAATCCGGGGAAGGGTAAATGCGGATTACATTATTTTCCTATCTTTGTACCGGACAAAAACCAAACGGACATGGATATACGAAAAATTATTCTCCTCTTTCTGACAGTAAGCTTTACACTTGCCCTTCCGGCACAGAATGCAGACATCAACACTTTAAAAACAATCAACAGCTGGCATGTACACGACCTCAGCCGGGGGCTGTCCGAAAGCGGCATCATCTTGCCGGTCGGCATTCCTACTGCCATGGGGATCTATGCATTGATCAAGAAAGACCGGCCGATGCTGAAGGATGCCGTTTACCTGGGAACCAGTGTGATTGAGGCGGTAGGCATTACATACGCCGCCAAGCATATCATAGGGCGCGAGCGGCCTTTTGTAAAGTATCCGGATAAGATTCATGCTTACGGAGCACCGGATGCAGATAGTCCGTCGTTTCCTTCGGGGCACACGGCAGCCGCTTTTTCTCTGGCCACCTCGCTCTCCATCACGTATCCCAAGTGGTATGTTATCGCCCCCTCGGCCGTATGGGCTTGCGGGGTAGGCTTTGCCCGGATGAACCAAGGGGTGCACTATCCCAGCGATGTGGTGGCGGGAGCGGCTATCGGTATCGGTTGTGCGTTTGCCAATGTGTATGTAAACCGTTGGCTGAACAAGGTATTATTCGGGGAATAGATTGCCTCAACAGCCTGCGGGGAACAAAAAACGCATATCCGGCATTTCATCTGATTCCTCCGGCTTTATCAACCAGTTCAAACATTTGAAAAGACAGCACATCATCGCTATAATCAGGGTTCATCACATGATTAGTGCTGATATATAATTTACCCTTTGTCACAAAACAAAGTCTGGAATTATAAGTATAGGGAGGAAACACATGCTCCCCAATCATAGTAAGCTGTTTATCGAAAATTTGTATAGAGAATTGTTTTCTTCCGCTCCGAAGCAAGGTAAGCGCCTCAACACCAGCCTCTACTTCTTGTGGAATATATACAATGCGGTAATAGATTTCATTGTCCGAATCATAAAGTATGTTTCCATAAGAAGGACTTTCACATATCTGCCTTTGCATGACTTGATCGTCGCCTCCTTGATAAGAAGGGCATTGTATGTTATCGACATACTGACTTTTACCTTGTTTATACTCAACACTGCAAGCAATAGGATCTACCACCAACAAATCATCCATATAAGCGAATGAATAAACAAAACGATGCCCATCAAAACAACATTTGTATTCAGAAGCCAAAGAAGAAGCTGCACCTCTAACCAAATGTTCGTCTATTGCAGGAAAAGCGATTGGCAAGGAAGTTGTGTTTCCTGATAATGTATCTATGCAGCACAACAACGAGCTTTTCTCCATCACCTCCTCACCCAGTTGCCAATTAAGGCTTTGAGTCAGATAAAGTTTTCCATTCAAGAACTGGAAAGTGCCGTTTTCTTTAAAACAACCAACCGGCTTATACCCATCTGACGTAACTGCATAATTCATCCGCTTCTTGATATACCCCGTCGTATCCGTCTCATAAAGATTGCAATCTGCCAATCCCGCAATATAAATATGCTCGCAGTCAGACATCATAAATCCATTCAAAAATCCACCTTTTACCGCATTGCTTCCTTCCACCTCAAAAACATTCTTGTTCACCAAACTACCATTATGGACATCATAAATCAACAACTCCGGCAAATAGCTATTTTGAAAATACAAATATTCCTTGCCGTCACTGCTCGTACAAGTACGAATAAACAAAGGCATTTTCACATCTGAATCCAACGCATAAGTCAGAAACGAATCGACAGGATGCAGCAAAAAAGAATAATTCCTCCCATTATGGCTACAAGAACAAAACAAGGTGATAGCAACCCAAAAACAACATAGAATTCTTATCATACAATATGATTAAACGGTTAAATTAGTTATCTCCTTGAGGATATATAAAATCAATACAGAAGTTAGAAATTCCAGGAATGAGTACTCGTTTCCAGTGCATTATCTTAAAAAGGATAAACCTTTATACTCCATCCATAATTACTTGCATCTTTAACTGCAGCAAATATCTTTTTATGCTCTTCATCTACCGTAATATAATAAACGTCAGTGTCCAAAATATATTTTTTCACCGGATTACCCTCCCAATCAAAAGCCAAAACGACATTGGATCTTCGTCCACTCTCGTATGCCTTTCCATCTGAGTATAAAGCATATATACCGTCACTGGTAGCACTGACATCTATGTAGCCTATGATACTTTCTTCTGTCAAATCCGCGCTGAACATATTGCCCTCTACGGCAGAATAATAATCTGGATTGCCCAGTCTTAATGATTTTATCAATTGGATTTTTTCATTCTTTACTTGAAAAAAATCCATATTAGACGAAAAGTTCAATGAATAAGCGAATAATTTCTTATTGGGATGCATAACCAATACACCTTGGTTTGAAAGAAACTTGGTATACACATTAAAGGTCTCATCGGATGAGTTATAAATATCAACGCCATAACTCAAAACCTTGTCATGTTTGTCAAAAAGCACATATTGATAACGCGACTTATACGTACCAGCACCTATAAACAGACCATCATTTATCGGTATAATCCGTGACAACTGAGCATCGGGTATATTATACTTCACCAAACACGAAGCCGATGAACTGCTTGAATGAGAGCGCAATGAATCAATATTATACTGCATAATCATCCGAGATTGATCACTAAACACGGAAAAACATTTTTCAGACAAATACCCCAAACAAGGAGAAGGTATTTCTGCCGGTCCCTGTCCAATAGTACCAAAACGAGTAATATAGCGACCGGAATCTTTATCAAACAAGGTATAACAACTGCCAGAATGGAAGTCATAAACAATCAGGTTTTCATCATCACAAATCATTCCTTCGACCAAAGCCAAAGAGTCTTCATTTATAGTACACATGTTACCAGCCGACAAAAATTCCGATACTGTAAACTGGCTGAGTAACACATCTTCCCTATCCTGAACGCAAGACCCCAAAAGACACAAACAAAAAAACAAAAAAAGTGATAAATTCAATTTCGTACTCATCTTTATAATTCATTCTAATGGGCACATTGATATACTTTGTGCCCATAATATAATAATACAAGAATTTAAATAAAATAAATAGTCAAACTCATCTAGGACATGGAGTAGTAAATTTAATACCTGCAACATCATGTACCTGTCCTTGACTATCCATAACCTTCATACAAGTACCATAATTACCACAGCAATATATAGTTCCTCCACCTCCTTCATTGCCAGCCAATGCTTCCACATTAGCCAAAGCCAATTCGGACATTTCCATATCCGTCTTTTGGACATTATACACATTCAAACCTACCATTAAAGCAAATACAATAACCAAAGTTACTTTCCAAATACTCTTTTTCATCTCTATTATTTTTTTATAGTTGTTACTTTATTTTCTAATTCTCTTTTTATCGGAAAGAGATACACCGTGGGAAAAAACAGAACTCTTCATTGCTTTTTCTCAATTCTTACTTTTACATCGATCAATCCTCCTTTCCTTTTAAGGAGAGCCAACAAATATGGAAAAGACATTCGCTAACCAAAAAAGATTCTCTTTCCACTCTTTCTTTTTATTCTCCAATTAATAAGCAATAACTACTCCAAAGCTAAAGGTTCTAACACATAAGCAACCTTACTACCATCGGAACAATCCACATTACCGTCTCCGAAACATCTACCAGGTACATATTCAAAATTGGCTAAAGCTTCTATATTGCTTAACATCAATTCATCTATAGCACCTTTGGACTGTTCCAAGACATTCAACACATTCGCTGCAATAACTAGTGCAACCATAAATAACATTCCTACTTTTTTCATTTTTTATCTGTTTTACTATTGCGACAAAAATAAAAAGGAAAAACTAAAAGCTATTCCTTTTTATCCTTACTTTTTTCTTACTTTTCACGGCTTCTCTTACTTTTTCTCTACTTTTCTCCTTATCATGTTGGCACCAGCATAATCCTTCCCTTTTTTAGAAGTTTTATTTCTCTACTTTATTTCCATTTCATACCTTTGCAGAAAAGAAGAAAGATGAAGAGAATAAAAAGAAAAATAACAATAGGTCTTTTTCTGATAATAGGACTAGTGAGTTTATGCATCTCATTTTTTAACTCCGGAAAGGAAAACATACAAGAACACCTGAATGAAGCCTTGAACAAAACTATTATCGTAGATTTTCACAGGAGAGAACTTAAAGAAATGCGATATACCGGCAAATCACTAAACAAAAAAGTAGATAGAATAAAATTAACAAGTAATGAAGGACCGGAATATATTATATTCGAAGATAGCGTAGAAGAGTATTTAGCTTATCAATGAGCTACACAATACATCTTGGCTCAAATACGTCCTGTGAACCCCGATAAATTTAATACACTATTCAATGAAGAAATAAGCAAGAAAAACATAATATGCCGTACAGGCATTATCTATCGTCACAAAGGGGATATACAATATAGCGACAAAGACTCTATTTCTTATCAAAAATCCATTGCCACACAAGCCGTAATTTTGGACGCTAAAAAAACAGTCACCGTACAGGCGTGGGCGGATTGTGACCGAGCAACAATATGGAAAAACGGAGATAAAAGAATAACATGGTTAGCGGTGTTTTACCTTATAATTGCTACCTTTGTATTCTCCCATTCCCAAGCGAAACAGACAAATACTGAAAATGCAGCCACAAATTTCCCTACAGTCCCCACCAATGTCTTCCCCATGCAAAAAGGCATTAAGGTAGATGAAAAGGAACGGAAAATATACATAAACGACCAAGAATGCGTCACTATGGATTCGGGATTCAAAATTATGCGACTACTAATTGGCAACCCTAAACATTTCGTATCCAAAGAAGAAATCGTCCAAGAACTGTGGCCCGTAGAAATAAACAGTACCGACAAAAACATATTAAATAACAGAATAAACAAACATATCAACACCCTACGCAAAGCTCTTCTGAATTTCCCGGAATACCAAATAGAAACAGAGCACGGGAAAGGATATCGCCTGCTCATTCCAAGCAACCTAACTCCGTATGCCCCATGACGCAAGCCACTTCTCCGCATCCACTCACTGCCGTTTCAGCAGCAAACTCTCAAAGTCCGGCTGTTCCAGCAGTTCCAAGGCTTTTTTGATACTTTCATTGGCGTCATTGATGACGTGATAATATTCGTTCATGTCCCACAAATCACGGGCTATCAATGCCTTCATCTGCAATTTCAGCAGAGGCAGGGCCTTTTGGTATTCGTCTTCATGATATTCCACTCCCATCTCCTTACCGGTGGCAACCAGTTGCGCCAACATATCAGGAGTAACCTCAAAACGTTTGTAGAACTCATTGAAAGTCTTGTATTTCCCCAGCCATTCCTTGCGATGGGCATCCATGAAATGAAAGTGAGCTTTCATCAACGCGCCTTTATCACGCAACTGACGGTGATATTTAGTATAAAGAGTCGTATCAATCGGCACAAAATAATCGGGCATGATCCCACCGCCACCATATACCGTACGCGCCAGCTTATGAGTCTTGAACTTCAGAGAATCCGGAAAGTGAATACTGTCTTCACTCATCATCTCCCCTTTATTGTAACGGTCTATCAAATCTTCGTTATACTTCTCGATACTTTCGTAGGGTTTCTGTATACAACGTCCGGCAGGTGTATAATAACGCGCCACCGTCAGACGGATCATCGAACCGTCCGGCAAATCAATGGGACGCTGCACCAGGCCCTTGCCAAAACTGCGGCGGCCCACCACGACTCCTCTGTCCCAATCCTGAACGGCACCGGTCACAATCTCACTGGCAGAAGCCGAGAACTCATCGACCAATACGATCAGACGACCATGCTGAAACTCGCCCGTACCTTTGGCGAAAAACTCACTACGGGGATTACGGCGTCCCTCCGTATAGACTATCAGTTCCTTTTTGCCCAAGAACTCATTGGCGATATCGATGGCTGCATTCAGATAGCCGCCGCCGTTGCCTTGCAAGTCCAGAATCAAGTCCTTCATCCCTTTCTTCTGCAATCCGGCCAGCGCTTTCTTGAACTCCTCATGGGTAGTGGCGGCAAAACGGCTGATACGGATATAGCCCACCTTATTCTTGATCAGATAGGAAGCATCCAGGCTGTAAACAGGTATTTTGTCCCTTTTCACCGTAAACGTAAGCAGTTCCTTTACTCCGCGGCGAAGTATTTTCAAGTTCACTTTCGAATCTTTCGGTCCGCGGAGGCGGCGCATGATATCCTCGGTACTCATCTTCACACCGGCTATC
The DNA here is from genome assembly GCA_011959205.1 of Bacteroidaceae bacterium. Taxonomy (GTDB): domain Bacteria; phylum Bacteroidota; class Bacteroidia; order Bacteroidales; family Bacteroidaceae; genus Phocaeicola. The sequence continues at coordinate 5,971 of BLLV01000091.1, read as the reverse complement.
AGCGTATCTTCCACCATCACGATACGGTCGCCCGCCAGGATGCCCGCCTTTTCGGACGGCCCGCCCGATACGGGCTGTACCACCATCAACGTATCCTCCGCCATGTTGAACTGTATGCCGATGCCTTCGAAGTTTCCCTGCAACGGCTCGTTCATCTTCTTCACTTCCTCCGGATCGGAATAAGTGGAGTGCGGATCGAGCTGTTCCAGCATCTTCACGATGGCTTCCTCCACCAGCTTTCCCTCATTCACTTTATCGACATAGAGGTTGGCAATGGCAAACTCCGCTAATTGCAACTTGCGTGCCGGAGACTCCATAAACTTATTCTCCTGAGCCTGTGCGGCCACGATAGAAAAAAAGCAGGCAATCAAGCCTGCAAGGTACATGGTATATTTCATGATCAGTCTATTTTCATTCCTTCGGGCAAGAACGGGGTCACGTCTTTGCCAAACTGTAACAATTCTCTTACGATGGTGGAGCTGACAGAGGTTAGCTCCGGCTCGGTAAACAGCAGGATCGTTTCTATTCCGGCCAGCTTCCGGTTGATGTCGGCTATGGTTTCCTCGTACTCAAAGTCGCGCACCGTACGGATACCGCGGATAATGAACTGCGCCTCCTTGTCGCGGGCAAAGTCGATGGTGAGGCAGGCGTAAGCATCGACCTTTACCCGAGGCTCGTCAGCAAACAACTGTTCAATCATCTCCACCCGTTTCCCGGTAGGAAACCAGGTCTTCTTATTCTCATTGATACCAATGCCGATCACCACCTCATCCATAAAGGTCAACGCCCTTTTCACCACCGAATAATGGCCGATGGTAAAGGGATCAAAGGTGCCCGGAAATATCGCTCTTCTCATATTTTTAATCACTAATCACGCAATATCTTCTTCTATCACAAGGTTATCTATAATAAAATTCTGGCGCTCCATGGTGTTCTTGCCCATGTAGAACTCCAGCAGTTCCTTTACCAGGTCGGTCTTGCGGAGGGAAACTTGCTCCAGACGCATGTCTTTGCCGATAAAGTGCTTGAACTCATCGGGTGAGATTTCCCCCAGACCTTTAAACCGGGTGATTTCGGGATTGGGGCTTAACCGTTCGATGGCGGCAACCCGCTCCTCTTCCGAATAACAATATACGGTCTCGTAAACCCCTTTCTTACGGTTGCGGACGCGGAACAAAGGGGTCTGAAGAATATATACATGGCCTTTCTTTATCAGATCGGGGAAGAATTGCAGGAAGAAAGTGATCAGCAATAAACGGATGTGCATGCCGTCCACATCGGCATCCGTAGCCACAATCACCTTGTTATATCGCAAACCTTCCATGCCGTCCTCTATATTCAAGGCAGCCTGAAGCAGGTTGAACTCTTCATTCTCATACACAATTTTCTTGGTCAGCCCATACGAATTCAACGGCTTGCCACGCAGGCTGAATACGGCCTGGGTATTTACATCACGGCTTTTGGTGATGGAGCCGCTGGCCGAATCGCCCTCAGTAATGAAAATGCAGCTTTCCTCCTTCTTGTCTCCTTTGGCATCGTTCAGGTGGAAGCGGCAGTCGCGCAACTTGCGGTTATGAAGATTTGCCTTCTTGGCACGTTCGCGGGCCAGTTTGGTCACTCCGGCTATGGCTTTACGCTCTTTCTCTGATTCCTGAATCTTCTGCAACATCACATCGGCTATGTCCGTATGCTTGTGCAGATAGTTGTCCACCTCAGTCTTGACAAAATCGCCTACAAACTTATTGACGGTAGGACCGCCGGGAGCCATGTTGGTAGAGCCCAGCTTGATCTTAGTCTGGCTTTCGAACAACGGTTCCTCCACATTGACGGCAATGGCGGCTACCAGTCCGTTACGGATATCGGCATAATCCATGTTCTTGTTGAAATATTCCTTGATGGTACGGGCGATATGCTCTTTGAAAGCACTTTGATGCGTACCTCCCTGCGTGGTGTGCTGCCCGTTCACAAAAGAATAATACTCCTCACCATACTGGCCGGTATGCGTAAAGGCTATCTCGATATCCTCGCCTTTCAAGTGGATGATGGGGTATAACCCCACCGCTGTCATGTTGTCGTTAAGCAAGTCCACCAGTCCGTTGCGCGACAGGATGCGCTGGCCGTTGTAGATAATGGCCAGTCCTGTATTCAGATAGGTATAGTTGCGGAGCATGGTTTCCACAAACTCCGGACGGAAACTATAATTCTCGAACAAGAGGTTATCCGGTTCAAAGAAAATAAACGTACCGTTCTCCTCGGTGGTGTCCTGTGTGGTGTCCGTCAGCAAGTTGCCTTTGGCAAAGGTGGCGATACGCACCTTTCCGTCCCGATAACTGCGCACCTCGAAGCGCGAGCTCAACGCATTGACGGCTTTCACGCCGACGCCGTTCAGCCCTACACTCTTCTTGAACGCCTTGCTGTCATATTTACCTCCCGTATTCAGCACGCTCACGGCTTCAATGAGCTTTCCCTGCGGAATGCCGCGGCCATAGTCACGCACACTGACACGGAGGTTTTCTTCCATTACAATCTCAATCTTTTTACCCGCCTGCATTTTGAACTCATCAATACTGTTATCGATGATTTCTTTCAGAAGGACGTAAATTCCGTCCTCGGCATGTGATCCGTCACCCAACTTTCCAATATACATACCGGGACGGGTACGCACATGCTCCATGTCACTGAGGTGGCGGATGTTATCGTCGGTATATTCTACGGCGGGATTGTTTATCAGTTCGTTGTTTTCTTCCATCTTGACTTATCACATTTATATATATATCGTTGTTACAGAATACTTTTCTTATAGGCACGGCGGCGTTTATGCTGCTCGGTCTTGAAATATTCCCACTGGGCCTGCACCTTTCCGTTCAGTTCCAGTTCCGGGTTGCTTTCGGCATATTTGAATCCCAGTTGCTGATATACGGGAATCAAGTCCGAAAATAACAAAGCATTGACTCCTTTGTTCTGATACTCAGGTTTTACAGCAACCAGCAACAAGTCTAGCATAGGAGGATACTTATGCAGGAACAACACTTTCAGCAGGTGGTACCACCCCATAGGCAGCAAACGTCCCTTCGCTTTTTGTAACGCCTCGGACAGAGAAGGCATTGAAATGCCAACGGCCACCAGTTTATCTTCGGCATCGGTCACCAAGGTCACCATACGCAAATCCACAATAGGCAAATACATCTTTATGTACTGGTTGATCTGCCCTTGTGACAAAGCTGAGAAACCATAAAGCGGAGCGTATGCCTCATTCATCAACTCGAATATGGCTTGGCCATATTCGACCGCAATTTTCTTACCCGATGTATATTTCTTCACCTTCAGATTAAACTTGCGTTGAATCAAGTCACTGATACGCTTATGTTTATCAGGGATCGCATCTGGAATATAAATTTTATATTCCACCCAATCGGCGTCCTTCTCAAATCCCAACTTCTCCATGTGTTGTGGATAATAAGGATAATTATAAATAGTCGCCATGGTGCTCAATTGATCGAACCCTTCTACCAGCATACCCTCCGCATCAAAGTCGGTAAAGCCCAGAGGCCCCTGAATGGTATCCATTCCCTTCGATTTACCCCATTGGGCCACCGCATCCAACAAGGCACGTGATATTTCAATATCATCCAGGAAATCGATCCACCCGAAACGTACTTCTTTTTTATTCCAAGTCTCGTTTGCACGTTTATTTATAATTCCCGCAATACGTCCTACCACCTTGTTATCCTTATACGCCAAAAAATACTCCGCCTCGCAAAACTCGAAAGCAGCATTCTTCTTCGGGCTGAACGTATTCAGCATATCATCGTACAAATCGGGTACGGAATAGGGATTCTCTTTGTATAATTCGTAGTTGAACCGTATAAACGTCTTAAGTTCTTTCTTTGAACTGACTTTTTTAATGGTAATAGCCATGCTGTATTTTTATAAAATTCAGGGTGTAAAGATAGAAGTTTTTTTGCAGAAAACTTATTCTTTTTATGGCTTTTTTACTGTTGGGCAATCAGATAGGCGGTATAAACGACGTAACAGACAGCCATCAACGCGCCTTCAAGACGGGTTATGGTACGTTTACGGAAAAACCAGCCTACCAGCCACAGCAACAGGGTAGCAGCGGCCAACACTCCTAAATCGAGGTTGTTGATAGCCCCCATGGGCAACGGTGACACCGTGGCACTGCACCCCAGTACAAAGAATATATTGAACAGGTTGCTGCCGATGACATTGCCAATGGCAATACCCGGATTCCTCTTCAACGCAGCCGTAATGGAAGTGGCAAGTTCAGGCAGGGAAGTACCTCCGGCCACCAGCGTCAGGCCGATGACCGACTCGCTGACTCCCCACGAACGGGCCAGTCCGCTTGCGCCTTGGACAAAGAGCTGCCCGCCCACAATCAGCGCTACCAGTCCGCCCACAATGAAAAGGGTGGATTTCCATACAGGCATCTCCTTTATTTTCTGTTCTTCCCCCGCCTCATCAGCCCCGTTGCGGGCAATGGCAAAGGTATAACGCATAAATATAAGGAAGAAGGCCAGCAGGACAAGCCCGTCGGAACGGCCGATGAGATTAACCGCCTCCCCGTCCAGCATCCTGTCATTGGCACAGACAAAAAGAACCAGCGAAGAAAGAATGACCAGCGGAATCTCCTTGCTCATCGTTCCCTCACCTACCTTGATGGGAAGTACCAGGGCGGTACAGCCTATAATCATCAGGACATTGAAAATATTACTACCCACCACATTGCCAATAGCCATCCCGGCACTGCCATTCAGTGCGGAAAGCACACTGATAACCAGTTCGGGAGCCGAAGTTCCGAAAGCCACAATGGTAAGTCCGATAACCAGATCGGAAATGCGGAAACGCTTGGCTACAGCGGCGGAGCCATCTGTCAAGCCATTGGCACCTGCCAGAATGAGAGCCAAGCCACCAATCAAAAAGAGTGCATTTAACATAACAAAAAGTACATTTACAGTTTTACACTACAAATGTACTCTTTTTTCTAAAATAACGTGGAATTCGATATAAGCTTAATTTTATTCGTTTGAATATTAGCAACACAGTGATAATCGTTTAAATGTTATAATAATATAATTGTTATCATCATAAGAAACGGATGTGTCCAATTCTTGCAATTTATGGACATCTTCTTCGCTCAGATAATCCTTTAACATAGCTTTAGATTCACTCATAATATCTTTAAGGCTTCCTGGATCTATATTTAATATAAAATATCCATTTTTTGACTCTGTTATATACTCATTATATAACACACATCCTAATGGATCAAGAATCAAATCAAAATAACCTCCCCTTAAAGTCTTTTTATCTATTATTATACGGCTTCTTGTAGAAGTTGTATAATCTGGTCCATTTGTTATCTTCTCATACAGTTCAACAATATAATGATGAGGTAACTCATAATATGTGTGTAGCGGAATTTTTTCATTAGGATAGTTAACCGTGAACTTAGAAGATATAGAGGTGTTTCATCTCCTCTCCATGGCAAAGAAGTTATTGTTAATGTCTTATCTGGGTGAATTTTTATACACCCTTTATGTAATTTGTATGTTAACGGAATATCTTCTATGTATTTTCCTGACAAATCATAAACTAGGATTTTAGATATATCACCCATTTCTACAAGGTATATCCTATTATGTTTTTCAATCAAATTAAGATGAGCCATGCAATTTGATCTTATGTAAAAAATAAAATCGTTTCATCACATCATTCAACTCATTACCAGTTACTTGCTGTGTAAAAACATCTATAATATCCCTAAACCGGTATATAAGCGGGTGGCGTGGGGTATTTGCCCGTTATTTGTAAGAGGAGTGTAGATATCCAATTAAATCCGACAGGATATGCTGTGCTTTCGTCTCATTTAATAGGGCATCATTGTGCAAACTTTCGGCAGACAAAACGCATTATAAAATTTCTTCTAACTTCCCTAATAATTGCTTGAGAT
>BLLV01000090.1 GCA_011959205.1 Bacteroidaceae bacterium | reverse complement strand
GGGGACCTCATGATTATGAATCATGCGCTCTAACCAGCTGAGCTATCCCGCCATCATTTCTTAATTGCGAGTGCAAAGGTAGAAGATTATTTTGAATTTTGCAACATTTCAAGGAACTTTTTCTTGCAAAATTTGTTTTCAATATAAAAACAGTCACAGTATGTGGCTAATAAATAGTTCAAAAAACATATCATTTATTATGGCAAATAAGGAAATTTAGCTTAATTTGCTATTGAAACTTTAAAAAGCTAACCTATGGGAAAAGAAAAAATTCATTTGGAATACATGTTGAAAGCCGGATCCGGCAATATCGTATGGTCTATTATTAGTACCCCATCCGGCCTGGAGACATGGTTTGCAGACAAGGTGACACTCAAAGACAAAGTATTCACCTTCCATTGGGGAAAAACAGAAACACGGCAAGCTGAAGTAATAAACTTCCGAGTTAACAGTTTCACACGCTTTCGTTGGTTAGACGATGAAGATCCTAAAGCTTATTTCGAATTGAAAATGGTCTATAACGAACTAACTTCTGATTATATGCTGGAAGTGATTGATTGGGCAGAACCTAATGAAATAGAAGATATGAAAGAACTTTGGGATTCCGAAATAGAGAAGCTAAAAAGGGTAAGCGGACTGTAATTCTATAAAAATATGCAAAACTTGTCTTTGCTCTCCGTTTTTTATGCTAATTTTGTGCCTTGATAGTTGCACAAAATGAAATAATGCTACGCATAAAAAAATTAGATCTATTTATCCTGAAGAGCTTTTTAATGCTCTTTATAGGTACTTTTTTTATCTGTCTATTCATCTTCATGATGCAGTTTTTATGGAGATATGTAGATGAGTTGGTCGGAAAAGGGTTGGAAATGAACGTATTGGCACAGTTCTTCTTTTATTCCGCTCTGACCTTAATACCTTTGTCCCTACCTTTGGCAATCTTATTAGCTGCCTTGATGACATTTGGTAACTTTGGTGAAAGATATGAGTTGCTGTCAATGAAAGCAGCAGGCATTCCTTTATTAAGAATTATACGTCCACTGATCATTTTTTGTACGATTCTGTGTTGTACCTCTTTTTATTTTCAAAATGTTATAGCCCCCAAAGCACAGGTCAAACTGCTTACTTTGCTAGTATCAATGAAGCAGACTTCACCTGAACTGGACATTCCGGAAGGTGTATTTTATGATGAAATAGAAGGATATAATATATATGTGAAACAAAAAGACCGTGAAACAGGTATATTAAAAGATATACTGATCTACAACTTTTCAGATGGATTCGAAAACGCCCATATCATATGGGCTTCTGAAGGAAAAATGGAAATGACTACAGATAAACAACACCTTTACCTACATCTGTATAATGGAGAACAGTTCGAAAATCTGAAATCGCAGACCATTTCGTCCAATAATGTTCCTTATCGACGTGAGACCTTCAGAGAAAAACATACTATCATCGAATTTGATGGCGGATTCAACATGGTGGACGGCAGCTTCTTAAGCGATCGTTCAGACAGTAAGAATATGATTGAAATCAGTCAATCTATTGATTCGCTAAACCATCGTGCCGACAGCTTGGGAAGAGCTATGTATAATGAAATAAAAACTTCTACTTATCGCCATATCATATTGTCAAAAACAGACTCTGTGAAAATAACAGAAACAAACAACAAAATCAATATTGATAGTCTGTTCAACTCTTACACATTGGCCGAAAAGGATAAGACATTGGGCAGTGCGGCAGATCGTACCGAATCACTGGCCAGTGAATGGAATATGAAAAGCTATCAAACCACAGATACGGACAACAATATCCGGAAACACGAAGCCGACTGGCACAAAAAAATCACCCTCTCCCTAAGTTGCCTGATTTTCTTTTTTATTGGTGCACCTTTGGGTGCTATTATCCGTAAAGGCGGTTTAGGTATGCCTGTGGTAGTATCAGTCCTAATTTTCGTAATCTATTATATCATTGATTCTGGAGCAACCCGAGTAGCAAGAAGTGGTGAAATGAATATGATATTGGGCGTATGGATGAGTACCATTGTATTAGCACCTATCGGAGCTTTTTTTACTTACAAATCAAACAATGATTCTGTGGTATTCAATGCCGAAGTATACATTATTTTTTTCCGTATGTTGCTAGGCTTACGCCCTTCACGCCATGTATTCAAAAAAGAAGTTATCATAGAAGATCCAGACTACCCACGCATACAAACAGAACTAGACAAACTATGTAATACTTGTAATGACTATGCCACCAAGCATAAACTGGCTGATGTACCTAATTATATTCGCATCTTCACCAACAAAGGACATGATGATGCCATAGCCGATATCAGTAACAAAATGGAATTACTCATAGAAGAATTATCAAACAGCAAGGATGGAGTATTACTGGGATACCTGAATAAATATCCCATATTGTCCACCAAAGCCCACAAAAGTCCTTTTAATAATCAATGGTTGAATTTACTCGCAGGAATCATTGTGCCAATAGGCTTGTTCTTCTATTTCCGCATTTGGCGGTTCAGTATCCGACTGGATAAAGATTTGAAAAACATAATCAAAACCAACCGGGAAATTCAAGAAAGAATAAACAATAAATCATTTATAATTTGACTATGGAAGAATTAAAACTAAATACCATCGAAGAAGCAATAGCTGACTTCCGTGAAGGTAAGTTTGTTATTGTAGTGGACGACGAAGATCGTGAGAACGAAGGCGATTTAATTGTTGCTGCAGAAAAAATTACTCCCGAACAAGTCAATTTCATGTTGAAACATGCACGTGGCGTACTTTGTGCGCCTATCACCATTTCCCGTTGCAAGGAATTGGAATTACCCCATCAGGTAGATACAAATACATCAGTATTGGGAACCCCCTTTACTGTAACAGTAGACAAACTGGAAGGTTGCAGCACCGGAGTCTCCATCCACGACCGGGCCGCCACCATCCGCGCCCTTGCCGACCCCGCATCGACTCCCGAGACATTCGGACGTCCGGGACATATCAACCCACTATATGCACAAGACAAAGGCGTACTGAGACGTGCAGGTCATACAGAAGCCAGCATCGACATGGCGCGTCTGGCAGGACTGTACCCTGCTGCCGCACTGATGGAAATAATGAGTGAGGACGGAACCATGGCACGTCTACCCGAACTAAGGAAAATGGCCGATGAATGGAAACTGAAACTTATTTCCATCCGTGACTTGATTGCCTATCGCCTGAAACAGGAGTCATTAGTAGAAAAAGGAGTGGAAGTGGACATGCCAACTGAATACGGTCACTTCCGTCTGATACCTTTCCGCCAGAAAAGCAATGGTTTAGAACACATCGCTATTATAAAAGGTGAAATAAAAGAAGGAGAACCCGTTCTGGTACGCGTGCACTCTTCTTGTGCCACCGGTGATATTTTCGGATCTATGCGCTGTGACTGTGGAGAACAACTGCACAAAGCGTTGCAAATGATTGAGAAAGAAGGAAAAGGTGCTGTTGTTTATTTAAATCAGGAAGGAAGAGGCATAGGGCTGATGGAAAAGATGAAAGCCTACAAATTACAAGAAAATGGCGTAGATACGGTAGAAGCCAATATCCTTTTAGGACATCAGGCAGATGAACGCGATTATGGAGTCGGAGCACAGATACTACGCAGTATAGGCGTCACCCAAATGCGTCTGCTGACAAACAACCCTGTAAAACGCGTGGGACTGGAATCATACGGCTTGTCCATCGTTGAAAATGTTCCCATTGAAATTACGCCAAACAAATATAACGAACGTTATTTAAAAACCAAAAAAGACAGAATGGGACATACATTGCACTTCAGCAAATAAAAAACACAACAACTCAGGCAAAATCATATCATTTTTCATATGATTCCGCCTGAGTTACTTTCATAATTAAGATATTATCCTTTATTTTGCAGCAAATAAACTTAAACACATTAAAAACAATAGCAATGAACCAATTATCAGATCGTCTGAACCGTTTGTCTCCTTCAGCAACATTGGCCATGTCTCAAAAGAGCAATGAGTTAAAAGCACAAGGAGTTGATGTCATTAATTTAAGTGTGGGTGAACCGGACTTCAATACCCCGGATCACATCAAAGAAGCAGCAAAAAAAGCTGTAGATGATGACTTTTCCAGATATTCTCCGGTTCCGGGATATCCTGCACTTCGCAACGCTATCGTAGCCAAACTGAAGAATGAAAACGGATTGGACTATACAGCTGCACAAATCTCCTGCGCAAACGGTGCCAAGCAGTCTGTTTGTAACACAATTATGGCTCTAGTTAATGACGGTGATGAAGTAATAGTTCCCGCCCCCTATTGGGTAAGTTATCCTGAAATGGTGAAATTAGCTGACGGAACGCCTGTTATTGTTACGGCCGGTATTGATCAGGATTTCAAAATCACTCCCGCACAACTGGAAGCAGCGATTACTCCCAAGACTAAAGCATTGATTCTTTGCTCTCCGTCAAATCCCACCGGTTCTGTCTATACCAAGGAAGAACTGGCCGGTCTAGCCGCCGTCTTGGCAAAGCACCCGCAAGTATATGTTATAGCCGATGAAATTTACGAACATATCACATACAACGGCAAACATGAAAGCATCGCCCAATTCCCCGAGATCCACGACAATGTAATCATTGTAAACGGTGTCTCAAAAGCATACGCTATGACAGGATGGAGAATCGGGTTCATTGCTGGTCCGGAATGGATTGTAAAAGCTGTAAACAAGTTGCAAGGACAATATACCTCAGGTCCATGTTCTGTTTCCCAGAAAGCTGCCGAAGCTGCCTATACAGGCACTCAGGCTCCCGTAGAGGAAATGCGCCAAGCATTCCAGCGCCGTCGTGACCTGATTGTAAAACTGGCAAAGGAGATCCCGGGATTTGAAGTAAACATTCCTCAAGGAGCATTCTACTTGTTCCCTAAGTGTGATTCTTTCTTTGGTAAATCTGCAGGTGACCGCAAAATCAATAATGCTGACGATTTAGCAATGTATCTGCTTGAAGTAGGTCATGTGGCATGTGTAGGAGGCACTTCATTCGGTTCTCCCGAATGCATCCGCATGAGTTATGCTACTTCCGATGAAAATATTGTAAAAGCCATGTGCCGTATCAACGAAGCATTAGCCCTATTAAAATAAGATATCCTTTATTCAAACTAGAGACAGGCATCCGGATTCTTCTGTGATGCCTGTCTATTATTATACCCCACCCTATAGCATAAGCCTTTTCTGGGTCAGTCCGAAACCCCTGTGGGTATGTTAAATTTACGCTGTCAGTTTGCATAATCTAAACATAAAAAATGGTATATCTCCGACTCCCCTAAACTGTGTTCTGAACGCTTTAATTTTTGCATTGAATGATTCTGCAAATGCATTCGTTTCCCTG
>BLLV01000089.1 GCA_011959205.1 Bacteroidaceae bacterium | reverse complement strand
CCCACGAGACTCCTGAGCATCTCGTATGCCGTCTTCTGCTTGAAAAAAATTTTTTAACCACCATCAGCGACCCCAAACAAATAAACAACATCCTACGCAGGCGGGAGGGTAGTCGGAACCGAAGAAGACTCAAAGCGAACCAAACAGGCAAAAAATTTAGGGTCGGCATCAAAAGCAATATCAGCACCAACAGAAACAACCTGATTAGCGGCGTTGACAGATGTATCCATCTGAATGCAATGAAGAAAACCACCATTACCAGCATTAACCGTCAAACTATCAAAATATAACGTTGACGATGTAGCTTTAGGTGTCTGTAAAACAGGTGCCGAAGAAGCTGGAGTAACAGAAGTGAGAACCAGCTTATCAGAAAAAAAGTTTGAATTATGGCGAGAAATAAAAGTCTGAAACATGATTAAACTCCTAAGCAGAAAACCTACCGCGCTTCGCTTGGTCAACCCCTCAGCGGCAAAAATTAAAATTTTTACCGCTTCGGCGTTATAACCTCACACTCAATCTTTTATCACGAAGTCATGATTGAATCGCGAGTGGTCGGCAGATTGCGATAAACGGTCACATTAAATTTAACCTGACTATTCCACTGCAACAACTGAACGGACTGGAAACACTGGTCATAATCATGGTGGCGAATAAGTACGCGTTCTTGCAAATCACCAGAAGGCGGTTCCTGAATGAATGGGAAGCCTTCAAGAAGGTGATAAGCAGGAGAAACATACGAAGGCGCATAACGATACCACTGACCCTCAGCAATCTTAAACTTCTTAGACGAATCACCAGAACGGAAAACATCCTTCATAGAAATTTCACGCGGCGGCAAGTTGCCATACAAAACAGGGTCGCCAGCAATATCGGTATAAGTCAAAGCACCTTTAGCGTTAAGGTACTGAATCTCTTTAGTCGCAGTAGGCGGAAAACGAACAAGCGCAAGAGTAAACATAGTGCCATGCTCAGGAACAAAGAAACGCGGCACAGAATGTTTATAGGTCTGTTGAACACGACCAGAAAACTGGCCTAACGACGTTTGGTCAGTTCCATCAACATCATAGCCAGATGCCCAGAGATTAGAGCGCATGACAAGTAAAGGACGGTTGTCAGCGTCATAAGAGGTTTTACCTCCAAATGAAGAAATAACATCATGGTAACGCTGCATGAAGTAATCACGTTCTTGGTCAGTATGCAAATTAGCATAAGCAGCTTGCAGACCCATAATGTCAATAGATGTGGTAGAAGTCGTCATTTGGCGAGAAAGCTCAGTCTCAGGAGGAAGCGGAGCAGTCCAAATGTTTTTGAGATGGCAGCAACGGAAACCATAACGAGCATCATCTTGATTAAGCTCATTAGGGTTAGCCTCGGTACGGTCAGGCATCCACGGCGCTTTAAAATAGTTGTTATAGATATTCAAATAACCCTGAAACAAATGCTTAGGGATTTTATTGGTATCAGGGTTAATCGTGCCAAGAAAAGCGGCATGGTCAATATAACCAGTAGTGTTAACAGTCGGGAGAGGAGTGGCATTAACACCATCCTTCATGAACTTAATCCACTGTTCACCATAAACGTGACGATGAGGGACATAAAAAGTAAAAATGTCTACAGTAGAGTCAATAGCAAGGCCACGACGCAATGGAGAAAGACGGAGAGCGCCAACGGCGTCCATCTCGAAGGAGTCGCCAGCGATAACCGGAGTAGTTGAAATGGTAATAAGACGACCAATCTGACCAGCAAGGAAGCCAAGATGGGAAAGGTCATGCGGCATACGCTCGGCGCCAGTTTGAATATTAGACATAATTTATCCTCAAGTAAGGGGCCGAAGCCCCTGCAATTAAAATTGTTGACCACCTACATACCAAAGACGAGCGCCTTTACGCTTGCCTTTAGTACCTCGCAACGGCTGCGGACGACCAGGGCGAGCGCCAGAACGTTTTTTACCTTTAGACATTACATCACTCCTTCTGCACGTAATTTTTGACGCACGTTTTCTTCTGCGTCAGTAAGAACGTCAGTGTTTCCTGCGCGTACACGCAAGGTAAACGCGAACAATTCAGCGGCTTTAACCGGACGCTCGACGCCATTAATAATGTTTTCCGTAAATTCAGCGCCTTCCATGATGAGACAGGCCGTTTGAATGTTGACGGGATGAACATAATAAGCAATGACGGCAGCAATAAACTCAACAGGAGCAGGAAAGCGAGGGTATCCTACAAAGTCCAGCGTACCATAAACGCAAGCCTCAACGCAGCGACGAGCACGAGAGCGGTCAGTAGCAATCCAAACTTTGTTACTCGTCAGAAAATCGAAATCATCTTCGGTTAAATCCAAAACGGCAGAAGCCTGAATGAGCTTAATAGAGGCCAAAGCGGTCTGGAAACGTACGGATTGTTCAGTAACTTGACTCATGATTTCTTACCTATTAGTGGTTGAACAGCATCGGACTCAGATAGTAATCCACGCTCTTTTAAAATGTCAACAAGAGAATCTCTACCATGAACAAAATGTGACTCATATCTAAACCAGTCCTTGACGAACGTGCCAAGCATATTAAGCCACTTCTCCTCATCCAACGCGTCAGTTTTTGACAGAATCGTTAGTTGATGGCGAAAGGTCGCAAAGTAAGAGCTTCTCGAGCTGCGCAAGGATAGGTCGAATTTTCTCATTTTCCGCCAGCAGTCCACTTCGATTTAATTCGTAAACAAGCAGTAGTAATTCCTGCTTTATCAAGATAATTTTTCGACTCATCAGAAATATCCGAAAGTGTTAACTTCTGCGTCATGGAAGCGATAAAACTCTGCAGGTTGGATACGCCAATCATTTTTATCGAAGCGCGCATAAATTTGAGCAGATTTGTCGTCACAGGTTGCGCCGCCAAAACGTCGGCTACAGTAACTTTTCCCAGCCTCAATCTCATCTCTCTTTTTGCGTTCTGCTTCAATATCTGGTTGAACGGCGTCGCGTCGTAACCCAGCTTGGTAAGTTGGATTAAGCACTCCGTGGACAGATTTGTCATTGTGAGCATTTTCATCCCGAAGTTGCGGCTCATTCTGATTCTGAACAGCTTCTTGGGAAGTAGCGACAGCTTGGTTTTTAGTGAGTTGTTCCATTCTTTAGCTCCTAGACCTTTAGCAGCAAGGTCCATATCTGACTTTTTGTTAACGTATTTAGCCACATAGAAACCAACAGCCATATAACTGGTAGCTTTAAGCGGCTCACCTTTAGCATCAACAGGCCACAACCAACCAGAACGTGAAAAAGCGTCCTGCGTGTAGCGAACTGCGATGGGCATACTGTAACCATAAGGCCACGTATTTTGCAAGCTATTTAACTGGCGGCGATTGCGTACCCGACGACCAAAATTAGGGTCAACGCTACCTGTAGGAAGTGTCCGCATAAAGTGCACCGCATGGAAATGAAGACGGCCATTAGCTGTACCATACTCAGGCACACAAAAATACTGATAGCAGTCGGCGTGTGAATCATTAGCCTTGCGACCCTCGGCAGCAAGAACCATACGACCAATATCACGAAAATAGTCACGCAAAGCATTGGGATTATCATAAAACGCCTCTAATCGGTCGTCAGCCAACGTGAGAGTGTCAAAAACGATAAACCAACCATCAGCATGAGCCTGTCGCATTGCATTCATCAAACGCTGAATAGCAAAGCCTCTACGCGATTTCATAGTGGAGGCCTCCAGCAATCTTGAACACTCATCCTTAATACCTTTCTTTTTGGGGTAATTATACTCATCGCGAATATCCTTAAGAGGGCGTTCAGCAGCCAGCTTGCGGCAAAACTGCGTAACCGTCTTCTCGTTCTCTAAAAACCATTTTTCGTCCCCTTCGGGGCGGTGGTCTATAGTGTTATTAATATCAAGTTGGGGGAGCACATTGTAGCATTGTGCCAATTCATCCATTAACTTCTCAGTAACAGATACAAACTCATCACGAACGTCAGAAGCAGCCTTATGGCCGTCAACATACATATCACCATTATCGAACTCAACGCCCTGCATACGAAAAGACAGAATCTCTTCCAAGAGCTTGATGCGGTTATCCATCTGCTTATGGAAGCCAAGCATTGGGGATTGAGAAAGAGTAGAAATGCCACAAGCCTCAATAGCAGGTTTAAGAGCCTCGATACGCTCAAAGTCAAAATAATCAGCGTGACATTCAGAAGGGTAATAAGAACGAACCATAAAAAAGCCTCCAAGATTTGGAGGCATGAAAACATACAATTGGGAGGGTGTCAATCCTGACGGTTATTTCCTAGACAAATTAGAGCCAATACCATCAGCTTTACCGTCTTTCCAGAAATTGTTCCAAGTATCGGCAACAGCTTTATCAATACCATGAAAAATATCAACCACACCAGAAGCAGCATCAGTGACGACATTAGAAATATCCTTTGCAGTAGCGCCAATATGAGAAGAGCCATACCGCTGATTCTGCGTTTGCTGATGAACTAAGTCAACCTCAGCACTAACCTTGCGAGTCATTTCTTTGATTTGGTCATTGGTAAAATACTGACCAGCCGTTTGAGCTTGAGTAAGCATTTGGCGCATAATCTCGGAAACCTGCTGTTGCTTGGAAAGATTGGTGTTTTCCATAATAGACGCAACGCGAGCAGTAGACTCCTTCTGTTGATAAGCAAGCATCTCATTTTGTGCATATACCTGGTCTTTCGTATTCTGGCGTGAAGTCGCCGACTGAATGCCAGCAATCTCTTTTTGAGTCTCATTTTGCATCTCGGCAATCTCTTTCTGATTGTCCAGTTGCATTTTAGTAAGCTCTTTTTGATTCTCAAATCCGGCGTCAACCATACCAGCAGAGGAAGCATCAGCACCAGCACGCTCCCAAGCATTAAGCTCAGGAAATGCAGCAGCAAGATAATCACGAGTATCCTTTCCTTTATCAGCGGCAGACTTGCCACCAAGTCCAACCAAATCAAGCAACTTATCAGAAACGGCAGAAGTGCCAGCCTGCAACGTACCTTCAAGAAGTCCTTTACCAGCTTTAGCCATAGCACCAGAAACAAAACTAGGGACGGCCTCATCAGGGTTAGGAACATTAGAGCCTTGAATGGCAGATTTAATACCAGCATCACCCATGCCTACAGTATTGTTATCGGTAGCAAGCACATCACCTTGAATGCCACCGGAGGCGGCTTTTTGACCGCCTCCAAACAATTTAGACATGGCGCCACCAGCAAGAGCAGAAGCAATACCGCCAGCAATAGCACCAAACATAAATCACCTCACTTAAGTGGCTGGAGACAAATAATCTCTTTAATAACCTGATTCAGCGAAACCAATCCGCGGCATTTAGTAGCGGTAAAGTTAGACCAAACCATGAAACCAACATAAACATTATTGCCCGGCGTACGGGGAAGGACGTCAATAGTCACACAGTCCTTGACGGTATAATAACCACCATCATGGCGACCATCCAAAGG
>BLLV01000088.1 GCA_011959205.1 Bacteroidaceae bacterium | reverse complement strand
GGGTGGGGCACTTTTTAAATGTTGTTCCGGGTCCCTTTTCAAGTGTTAGCTACAGCATATCTCGTGAGGGGTGAAGAACTGTCCCATCTCGAACTCTTTCTTGGCCCGGGCATACTCGTGATAACTGGCAAAGTCGGATTGCCTGAGGTTATGCAGCCCGCCGACGCCGGTATAACAGTTGTAGATGCTCTCCGCGGGAATCAGGTCCTTGCCGGAGTTTATGGCAAACAGGATCTTCTCGTTGACTTCAGCCCGCTTGTCTTGCGGTATCTGTTGGGGAATGATTGCATACATATCTTTGATGATTGTTGGTAAGACGAAAAACACCCCGCAAGGACTTCCTTACGGGGTGGCTGTGGCTGGCCTCTCATGGTCAGTTCTCGTTTCTCAGTTTGATTTCGCCCAATCGAAGACGGTCGAAACAGTTCCGGGCAGCCGTGCTGTCCTTGAATTTGACGTCTATACGACCGTTCTTGTAGAACTTAATCTGCTCGGCATGGGTGGTCGTGAGGTCGTACCATCCGGTTATATCGACATTCCTGTCACATAAGCCGACAATCATTCCGATACCTCCACATAAGACGTCATCCGTACCGAAAGCAATGCCCTCGCAGAAGGTATCCACCTTTTGTTTTGTGCCATATTCAAACTCGTACTCTTGGTGATATTCAAGATGAATATTATCCCAGCGAACGATGTCAGGGAATATGATTTTGTCTTTCTTCAGTTCGGGCTTGACCTTGCTCCAACAGGAAGGCTTGACCGTTTGCAAAAAACGTTTGAGCAGTTCCTCTTCCGCAGTTGCACGGAAACTTTTGCCGCCAAGATGTTCTATGACCATATCCACATAGGTTTCATAGACGGGACGGAATCCCATGTGCAGTGTCTTCTCGTCAATCTTCGGAACAGGTACGGACACGTTATAGGTCTTGTTAAAATAGGAAACGATACGGTTGGCGAAATTTGCATTTGCATTGCAGTTCTTATCCACCAGATCGTTGATGATGTCGAACGGTTTGAACTCGTTGTGGGAATAGCTTTCGTCATCGTAGTGATTATACGCATGATAGTTTTTGTACGTGGTTTTGCCGTTCTCCTCGTATTTGAACTTGAATTTTTCTTTGTACTGTTCCGCGTCCTCTTTGAAGAGGGCATACCATCGGTCGATCTGGTCGAGCGTCTCGTAGAGCAAATCCTGCTGGCTCTGACAATAGATACGGTCATGTTCCGTAATCTTGTCCTCGTTTCTTACTTGTACACTTAAGATGCCGGAAAGCAGGTCGGGAGTGTTTCCTCTTTTTGCAATGTTGTCGGTCTGCATAATCTTATTTTTTTTAGTTAGTCCGGCTTATGGGGCCGGAGTTCCCATAGTCGCAGGCTTAAAAGGTCGTGTTCAGGACATGCAAGGTTTTCGAGGGAAAATACCGCAAGCCCTTCGGGCGAGGATGATTTTCCCCGAAACCCGAAGGGCTTGACCTTGCAATGTCCGACAAGAACACGGGCTACCTTTGCCTGTGGCTATGGAAACTACGGTCTTTCTATGGCGAGTAGCCGTATTCTACTCCACAGAACATGAAATGATAAGATTTTAGACGGATTTCCGACTGAAACAGACTGCTTTTATAAAAGTTATCGCTTAGTGCACTTTTCTTATTTTACCCAATTACAGCACATAGCATAAAGACAAAAATTGTTATTAAGACTGAATGATAATATTATTGTACTTTGCATTTAATAAAATAACCTTGTAAATAAAAATCAGAATTTAAACACTAAAAAAGTAATTCCTATTTTTATGTTTTAGAATTCATGAAATCTTAATTCTTCTAATAAGAATTCAAGTCTTATTTCCCTATTATTGACATTACTAATCTCACACTGCCATATAATTATGACTTTCCAACCGAGTTTTATAAGCAAATCGGAATTTTTATCATCACGTGATTTGTTGTTTGATATTTTTTCCCTCCAAAAATCTATATTTGAGGATGGTAATTTCCCTTTTTTACAATTATGTCCATGCCAAAAACATCCGTTTATAAATATTACTGTTTTATATTTAGGCAATACGATATCAGGTTTACCCGGCAACGTTTTGACATTAATACGATATCTGAATCCTTTTGAAAATAAAAACTTACGAACTAAAATCTCCGGTTTTGTGTTTTTCCCACCGATTTTAGACATAATATCCGATCGCTTTTGAAAAGAGAAAATATCAGACATTATCTTATTTAGCTTGTAATCTTAACCATTCGGATTCATTTAATCCTACACGGGACAACTGCGCACAATAATTGTTAACAATACGTTGGGCATGCATTTCTTTTAAGTCAACAACCCATTCATATTGTTCTTGATGGATGGAAGTAAATAAATATTTACCATTATCATTCTTTACTGCATATATTGCCTGTTCATCATTATTTGCTCTGAATTTGATAGTTTTTAGAGCATATGAAGATTCGTTTATTCTAAATTTAGATTCTTTGCTGACTATAATTGAGCAGTGATCTTCATTTTGTTCTAACGGCAAGAATAAGAATCGTCTGTCTCCTTGTATTCGAACAGAATCACATCTTTGTTGCATACAAATGTAATAAAGATTAGAGGTAATGCTCTTGATAATTGTACCAAGCGTAAGCATCGGCCTTTTTTGCTGTGGAAGAAATATATTCTTATGATGAGTTAGTTTTGCAAAGGAAATATCGGAATCTTCTATTTGAATATCTCCATACTGGAAAAGTTGTGACGCAAGTTTAGGAGCCTTTTTCCCTAAACTTATTTTGGTCGCAGAGGCAATTTTTGTATTTAAATCAGGCGAATCAGCACTAATAATTTGACACAAAATTTCACTATCAATGGTTAAATTTTGCCCCGCAAGATTTATTGTCTTTTCTTCTATTCGATTGTGTATCCAATTCTCAACCCATGTATTTGTATCGATATTTTCGCTTCCTATTAATTCGGCTATCGCATCGCCAAACAGTTGTACTAAAAGTTCTTTGGCGTCACCCGGATTAGGAAGATTAACTCTATGTCCTAAATAAGCCGGATCTAACTTAGGAGAAAACCTGCCTAATATTTTAGATGTATTATTTCTAATTGTAGTTATTGCCGACAAAGCAAAGTTTGACAAAAGTCCGTTGGTTAAGTTGGTAAATTCCGTCAAAATTAACTCCGGAAGCTTATCATATTCTACAACCAATGGTTTGTATTCCGGTATATGCTCGAATTTTTTTCCAGCTTTTGCACGGATTATGATACAGACATTTGGTAATCATTCTATTTTCCGCCACGACAATTTTATCGGCTGTTTTTCAGCCGATA
>BLLV01000087.1 GCA_011959205.1 Bacteroidaceae bacterium | reverse complement strand
ATATCCGGGAATTGTTCAAAGAGTATTTGGGCTCTTGTCTTCTGGCTTTGCAGCCACTTGTCCGGAGCCTTAAACAGCAGGTACCGGCTTCTGGCCAACAACTGTCTGAGTGTATCTCCATTGCTAAACACTTCAGGTTCATAACTTTCCCCCTTGGCCTTGGCTTCCTTGATTTTCCTGTTCTCATCCTTCATCACTTGCCAGCGATAAGCGATCCGAAGGTCTTGTACAGCTTCATAAACCAACTTTGAAACATGGAAACGATCCACTACCTGCATAGCCCCGGGAAAACAACGTCTGGCTATTTTCTGCATGCTGCCGGCCATATCAAGTGTGATTTCCTTTACTTGGTTGCGCTTACCGGCATCTATTTTGAGAAGCACATTGATAACATCCTCTGCTTTAGTCCCCCTTACAATAGCTACAATGGTACCCTTTCGACCATGCTTGTCCCGATTGGTAAGGATTGTATATAGTTCACCTTTGCTTAAAGCCGTTTCATCAATGCATAAATGATAACCTATATTTTTAGGATAAAGAATAAAGTCTTCAGCATGTTCCTTCTGATTCCAATTGTTGAAATCACTTAGATGGTCTTTGTATTGGGTCTGGAGTTGCTTGCCATCCATACAGTAATGTTCTGCTACACTTTGGCAACTAACCGCATGATTGTCTAAGTAACGCTTTTAAAAAAACTCCGAACTCAGCTGTTATGCGAGTACCGGAGGCTACCAAGTTCCAATCACGACTATAGGTTTGTCCTGTTTCCGGGTCTTCCCAACGACGACGCTTGACGCGCAGATAGACAGCCTTGCCGCGAATGGGAAAGTCTTGCACTTCTATTTCCGGGAAGAAGCCTTTGGAATGTAGGTGTAAATGGGAATACTCTTGAGGAATGGAAGGTTTTTCCTCAAGAAAAAGAATGAAGCAAGTATCTTGAGAGACATGGTTAACCAAATCAAAATAGTCAAGAAGGCCTGAAGGAAGGAACAAGCTCAACATCCCCTGTGGACTCGCGGTTTTTGGAAGTTTCTGTTTCATCCGACAAAGATAGGGATT
>BLLV01000086.1 GCA_011959205.1 Bacteroidaceae bacterium | reverse complement strand
GGCATTGGGTACTATCAAACTAGAGAATCCAAACTTCGCACTAGCAAGGGACTTGTTTCTGTTCGGGTGCTGGACGGGCATATCGTTCATAGACGTCAAGAACCTCACGACTGACAATATCGTGGAAATGAACGGTGCGCTGTGGATTGTGTCAAAACGGCAAAAGACAGGTGTCCCGTTCCAAGTCAAGCTGATGGACATCCCGATGCAGATAATCAAGCGTTACGAACCGTTCCGAAAAGACAAGAGACTGTTCAACATAGGCTCACTTGACATGGTGAACAAACGCATAAAGAACATAGCGAAGAAGTGCGGCATCGAGAAACCGGTTTCCTTTCACCTCAGTAGGCACAGCTTCGCTGTCATGGCATTGAACTACGGTATGCCGATAGAAAGCGTGAGCAAGATACTCGGACATACGGACATCAAGACCACGCAGATTTATGCCAAGGTAACAAACACGAAATTAAACAGCGACATTTCCGCTTTTGAGAACAAAATAAGCGGACGTTTCGCCATATAACCGCTTGATTATGGAACGGGACATTATTACGATAAATGAGTACGGTAGAGTGACTATACCCACTTCTACAAATGTATGGATGACGGAGGCAGAGCTGTCCTCATTGTTGGGTACAATCGCCCCGACACTCCGTGCAGCCATTCGCGCCATATATAAGAGTGGAGTGCTGAAACGACATGAGGCAGAACGGTATATCCGTTTGCCAGACGGCTACGGCATGGACGTGTATGCCCTGTCTATGGTCGTGGCACTCGCATTCCGCATCAATACCGAATGTGCGGCAAGGGTACGCGATGCCCTATTGGAAAGGTTCTACGGGCGAAAAGAGAAACAAGTCTTGTGGGTGTCAGTAAACAGACCGATGTGCGAGTGTTAGAGCGTGGGTACGTACATACGACAACCGCCCGAAGAAGCGACAATGCCACTCTTCTTCGGGCTTTCTTTATTCTTTCCTGCTCCTTTCCCTTATGCGATTTTCTGCATTTTCTCGTCTGTCTGTTATGATTGCACCGTTCCGCTTCGTTTTGCGTATCAATGTTTTAAGCATTGTGCCGTAGTTTTGCATCCGATTGTTTAACCCGTTGCAGACACTGTTGTCGGCGACATAAAACCAAGCAAAGCCTATGGCAGAACAAAACGAATTCATCCGCGTAGGGACAACCCTCTACAAGATTGTTGACCAGCCACTGATTGACGGAGGCTGTGTAAAGAAGCGCATCGCATGGAGCTCCGAGACCTTGCGGCAGGACTACGGCAAAGACCGCATGGCGACCGTGCCGAAGTATGACGGGTTCTGTACCGTCCCCGACCATGTGGGCTACAAGCCCGTTGTCGGAAAGTTCCTCAACCTCTACGAGCCGATAGGACACCGACCGCAGGAGGGCTGCTTCCCCTGCATCCGCTCGTTAGTGGAGCATATCTTCGGAGAGCAATACGAGTTGGGCATGGACTACCTGCAACTGCTTTACCTGCAACCTGTTCAAAAGCTGCCTATCCTGCTGTTGGTGTCCGAAGAACGGAACACGGGCAAAAGCACGTTCTTGAACTTCCTGAAAGCCATCTTTAAAGATAACGTGACGTTCAACACCAACGAGGACTTCCGCAGCCAGTTCAATTCCGATTGGGCAGGGAAACTGCTCATCATGGTGGACGAAGTACTGCTCAACCGCAGGGAGGACAGTGAACGGTTGAAGAACCTCAGTACTACATTGTCCTATAAGGTGGAAGCCAAAGGCAAAGACCGTAACGAAATCGGTTTCTTCGCCAAGTTCGTGTTGTGTTCCAACAACGAGCATTTGCCCGTCATCATTGACGCAGGCGAGACACGCTATTGGGTACGCAAGATAGGACGGTTGCAGTGTGATGACACCGATTTCCTGCAAAAGCTGAAGGATGAAATCCCCGCTTTTCTGTACTTCCTTATCCATCGGGAGTTGTCAACGAAAAAAGAAAGCCGTATGTGGTTTGCCCCGAAGCTAATTGAGACAGAAGCCCTGCGTAAGATAATCCGTAGTAACCGCAACCGCCTCGAAATAGAAATGGCGGACTTACTGCTCGACATCATGGCGAAGATGGAGGTGGAAACGGTGTCATTCTGCCTGAACGACATCATCCCCCTGCTGTTGTGTTCGCAGGTCAAGGCGGAGAAGCCGCAGGTGCGTAAAGTGTTGCAGGAGTGCTGGAAATTATCACCGGCACCCAACGGGCTTACCTATACCACCTACGTGTATGGCGGTAACGGACGCTATCATACCCGTAAAGATGTGGGCAGGTATTACACCGTGACCAAAGGACTGCTGGAGAGCCTCTGATATTCTGTTGAATTGTTGAATAGATATAATATAATGTTGATATATAGCAAAATACAGGCTCAACAGAATACCAACAACACCCAACGGACGATGAAGAGGGAACGCAGCAGCATTCGGTTATACCATCACTTCTTCTTTTCGTTGCCGTTTGTTGGGCATCATGCGTTTGTTGAGGACAAGTTGAGCGCGTATCAAGCAATATAACAATGTGTTATGTGTCATATTCAACACTTCAACGCTTTTACACCCATCAACAAGTCCGTGGGAAAATGACTGGATACCCCAAGCAGGTATTACGTATGCCGACATGCCATCATGCCGACAAGCAGACACGACAACATGACGACACAAAACAATGACGACATATCAACATGGCGACATGAGGTACACCCCAAGTTGGCGAAAGGGGAAAAGCATCCGACAACCACCGACAGCGCAGCGGATTTTCTGAAACGAAAAAGCCATAGCTCATTAGGGCGTTTTCTTCACGCACCGCTGCGCTAATGCTAAAAACGCCCCAATGAGCCAACGGGATTACACCCCTCTGGACACCCCCGTTTTCATGCGGCACGACCGCAGCGGACGGGCATGAACAAACAAGTTTGTATAACCTATAAAAACAAAAGACGAACATGGGATACATAAGCATCCAATTCAACAAGGTGAAAGGCTCGGCGGACACGGGCGCGTCCGACCACATCGAACGCAAGACCCTCCCCAAGAACGCCAACCCTACACGCACCTGCCTCAACCGTGAGCTGGTGGACTTCCCCGATGGCGTGACGAACCGCACCGAGGCAATCAACCACCGCATCCGCACGGCAGGCATCAAGAGGAAGATAACGCCCGACCAAGTGAGGGCAATCCGCATCGTGCTTTCGGGAACACATGAGGACATGATGAAAGTGCAGGACGAGGGCAGGCTGAACGAATGGTGTGCCGACAACCTACAATGGCTGCACCGCACGTTCGGACGGGAGAATACCGTTTCTGCAGTCTTGCACATGGACGAGCATACGCCGCACATCCACGCTACGGTCGTACCGATTGTAACAGGCGAACGCAGGAAAGCGAAAAAGAAGCAACAGGTGGAGGGCAAGCGCACCTACCGTAAGAAAACGGATGCCATTCGTCTGTGCGCCGATGACGTGCTGACACGAGAGAAGCTGACAGCCTATCACGACAGTTATGCGGAAGCAATGGCGAAACACGGCTTGCAGCGTGGCATCCGTGGTTCGGAGGCACGACATATCACCACTGCCCAATACTACCGAGACTTGAAGCGGCAGACGGGAGAACTTGAAGTCAATGTGCAGCAGTTGCAGACGGAAAGGCAACAAGCGGAACAGAAACTTGACGAGGTGAAGAAAGAAATTAGGTCGGAGAAACTGGAAGCCGCCAAGACCGAGGCGAAAGCCGCACTCGTGGCAAAGGTCGGTTCTTTTTTGGGCGGTGGAAAGTTGAAAGCGGAAAGGGAAGGATTTCAGCAGCGCATAGCGGAACTTGAAAACCAAAATGCAAGGTTGGAGCAACATATTAAGCAGATGGAACGTGAACACCAAGCCCAATGCAGCAAGTTCAGCGAGTATATGGACAAGGTAAAACGATACTTCCCTCATGTAGAGAAACTGCTGCCCTTGATTGACTTCTGCCGTAATACGCTACACTTCTCCGAACAGATTATCCAAGAACTATGCAAGTTGAAGAAAGTGAACTTGAAAGGTGATTTCTATTCACCTGAGTTCAACCGTAAATTCCATGCAGAGGGGGCGGCTTTCTCGTTTGAAGAAGACAAAAGCAGGACAGGGCGTTTCCATATATGTGTGAACAACATTCCGCTTGTACAATGGTTCCGGCAGAAAGCGCATGAATGGAGAAACGGTTTGGGGCTTACTACCCCAAAGCAAGGTAACAGGATGAAAATCTGAATATGTATAAATTTCGCCCAAGAAGTAAAGATAATCATTCAATGAAAGGGACTTATCAAGAATTTTAGCTATTTTTGCAATTGGATTGGGGCAACCCTTTCCAAAAACATAGAAAAAAGAAGAAGCGTTATGCTTATCTTGTACTTGAAAACGTAGGAAATTTTCAAATTGGATACAAGGATAGCATAGTGGTTCTCACGCTATAGCGTGGGCTGCTATTGTTACATCTGTATCCAAGGTTTCCTACGACCTTCAAGTAAAGAGTGTGGCATACAGTTCCACGCTTCGTGTTTCGGACAAGCGTCAATAATTATCATTTAAATAGTGAACATTATGAAGAATGTTATTATCTTATTATTTTGTGCAGTTGCATTAGTTATGACTTCTTGCACACTCTCTAACGAGGAAAAAGCTGAGAAGTTGGTTAAAGAGACGCTTAAAGGCTATCTATATCACCCAGATTCTTATGAACCAATATCAACAAAAGTTGATAGTATGTTCATTGATGTAACTACTATTGAACCTATTATGAAAATTAGTGATGACATCAAAGATTTGATGTCTAAAATAAACAGATGTAAAAGAAACATCGAATCTGCGGAATCTTCTATGGATATTTTTGCTCCTAATGGATATTCTTCTCAATACTCTCGTGGAGAATATGCGCGGGCAAAAAAAGAGAAAGAAGAAGCCAAATCTGATTTGGATAAATATACCAAGAAACTTTCAGAACAACTTGTTTCTCTAAAAGAAAATGTTGTAAAATATTACAAAGGTGAATTTACAGGTTGGGCAGTAAGTCATAGATTTAGGAGTCTTAATGGCACAGGTTCAATAACCATTCCGGGAGAAATGATTTTCTTTTGCGACAAAGAGTTTACAACTTGTGGCGGTTATGAAGTTGATAAGTTTGAGAACTTTGCAAAAATTTTGAAAGCTGTAGATGAGGCAACTTCTGATGAAGATATAATAGACTATTTTAGGGAGGATAGTTTTTTACTGTAATCCAGTCTTTTAATAGCTTAGAAAGTTAGCGTGCCTTAATGGCACGTTAACCTTTTATACAATGTAACCTTTATCAACGACAAATCTTTTTTTTAGTATGCAAGCATTGTTTATTGGGGTAATTTGTATTATAGCTATTTCAATTTGTTATATAGTTATAACAAGGACACGCCTAAAAAACAAGTCCAAGGAACTTTCAGAAAAGTTAAACCACATATCTTCTTATGGCAATAAATCCAATTACGAGCAAGCAAAAGAAAGATTGTTGGTTTTAAACAACGAGGCATTTATCGATATTCCGACCGACCTTAATAACGTTTTTTCAGGGAGGGTAATATCTGCAACGCAAGAAAAAGATTTTGCCAATCATTATAAGCCACATTTTCAAAAATCGTATTCACTTGTTAAGAAACTTAAATCCTTTAATATCACTCCATCTGAAACCATATCCAAATTTATCAATGATTTTGGAGCTATCAATAAACTCGTAAAACAACATAATGAAGAGGTAATTACATTTCTGCTTGACACGCATAAAGAGTTTTTCGACCATTGCCTGAAATATCCATTAGACAAGCAACAAAGACGCTCAATCGTTTCAGAAGAAGAAAATTGTTTGGTAGTTAGTAGTGCGGGAAGTGGAAAGACTTCATCCATCGTAGGAAAGGTAAAGTATTTGACTGAAATAAAGAAAGTCAATCCTCAAAATATCCTCCTTATCAGCTACACAAACAAGGCTGCCGCCGAATTGACAGAAAGAATGGGTATTACAGGTTTGAGAGGGTACACTTTTCACAAACTTGCCCTTGACATTATCGGACAAACAACAGGTCAAAAGCCATCAATATATGAAAAGACGGACGCGCTCTTCGTGAAAATCTACCATGAATTATTGAATGATAAGAAATTCAAGGAAAGCGTAATAGAATACTTTATTGATTATCAAACGCCCGAAAAGGAGTGGGAAAAGCGGAAGAATGAACGTAGGCAACAACTTTCAGAACAGAAGGATGTACGTTTGAAAGCATCGTTTCCTGATATGGACGGAAAAACTGTTTATGTACGAAGTGAGCAAGAGCAGAAAATATGCTTTGCGCTATCTTCCCTTAGCGTAAAATTCAGATATGAAGAACCATACGAACATCCATTGGCAGACGAGATGCACTCTCAATACAAACCGGATTTTTCCATATATTTTGAACAAAGTGGAAAAACAAGGCGAGTATATTTAGAGCATTTTGGAGTGGACGAACATGGACTTGTTCCTATATGGTTTGCCAAAGACAGAGGCATTACCTATGAAGAAGCAAACCAAAAGTATAACGATGGCATAACATGGAAAAAAGCGGCACATGAGAAATTTGGTACAGAGCTATTAACAACTTCAAGTGCAGATTTTCATTATTCCGATATTCGGGAGAAATTAAAAAACTTATTGGAAAAGACTGATGTACCTATCCAAGAGAAAACAGATGCTGAATTATACGATATGATTCTTCCCCCGAATAGCAAGCAGGAGAAGGCTTTTATCCGCCTTGTCGTGACTTTTGTGACATTGATAAAGTCAAGCTGCAAATCTGTAGATGAAGTATTAAGGCAAACTAAAAACGCAGGGGACGAACGCAGTACATTCATTATCAAAAACATCTTTCAACCCGTTTATAAACGGTATATTGAAGAATTGACGAATATCAACCAAATAGATTTTACGGATGCAATCCTGCAAGCTACCGACATTTGTCGTTCCTCCCATTCTGTGAAGTATGATTATATCATTGTGGACGAGTTTCAAGACATATCCGTTGACCGTTACAACTTCTTAAAAGTATTGCGAGAGGGAAATCCACCTGCTAAGTTGTATTGTGTGGGCGATGACTGGCAGTCCATCTATCGTTTTTCAGGGAGCGACATGGCACTTTTCAATCAATTTTCATATTACTTTGGTCAGACGGAAATCAACAAGATTGAAACTACATATCGGTTTGGAGAGCCTTTGGTCAGCCTGTCCTCGCAATTCATCCAACGCAACGAAGCCCAAATTAAAAAGAACATCCATCCTTTTAATCCACAAGTTAAAACAGAATTACAATTCTGTGATTATGAAAGGCGTGAATATTGCAATGTCATCGGACAATTGGTTGCGTCAATTCCATTGGACAAATCAGTATTTTTGTTAGGGAGATATTCCTTTGATGATTATTACCTGTCGTTCATGTATAAATCCGTGAAAGAGGGTAATCGTTTTTTCTATATCATCGGAGATAGGAAAATAGAGTTTCTGACCGTTCATAAATCCAAAGGACTTGAAGCAGACTATGTGATAGTTCTTCAATGTAACAAGGACACATACGGGTTTCCCTCACTTGTAAGCGATGACCCTGTTCTTAATTATGTCTTGACAAAAAGCGACCAATATCCATACGGAGAAGAACGTAGGCTGTTTTATGTAGCCATTACCAGAGCAAAAGTCAAGACCTATGTACTGTATGACAGACGCTTCCCTTCTGTTTTCGTGGACGAGTTCTTGCATCCGGAAAAAGTCACGGAAGAAAGTTATGCCAAGCATCCAAACGCCAACAAAAAGTGGACACGCAGTGCGGATAATTTTCTGCTTACCCTTTATCATGAAGGGAAAAGTATAAAATACATAGCCGAGAAAATGGGCAGAAGTCAAACCTCGATAGTAATGCGATTAGGAAAATTGGAAGGAAAACGGCAATAAAATACTGATTGCATTTCGTTTGTCGAAAATATATGTTACCTTTGCATAGAGTTGTTTGACAGCAATGTACTACACATCGCAGAATTTATGACCGTTGCCAAGTCATTACCTCACTTGTGGCAGAAAGTGCGCAAGTTGCTTATTTCTAAATTATTCCTGTCTTATAGCTGTATTTTATCGAAAAATATTATAGTTGGAAAACTTTCCATACCTTTGTTGTTTAATATTGAGTATTATATGAGAGTAAAAGAAATTCCTATACTGCTTTTGACCGGTTATCTGGGCAGTGGAAAAACCACATTGGTGAACCATATTCTTTCTAATAAGCGCGGTATTAAGTTTGCGGTTATTGTCAATGATATCGGTGAGGTGAATATTGATGCCGAACTCATACAGAAAGAGGGGATTGTAGGAAAGAAGGATGAAAGCTTGGTAGCACTTCAGAACGGTTGTATCTGTTGTACTTTGAAGATGGATTTGGTAGAGCAGATAGATGATATTATGAAGTTGGATCGTTTTGATTACATTGTGATTGAGGCGAGTGGTGTTTGTGAGCCTGCTCCTATTGCACAGACTATTTGTTCTATTCCAAGTATGAGTGATATGCATAGAGGATGTCACCTGGATTGCATTGTGACTGTGGTAGATGCCTTGCGTCTGCAAAGTGAGTTTTCTTGCGGCAATGACTTGACCCGTAAAGGGATTGATGAAGAGGATATTGAAAATCTGATTATCCAGCAGATTGAATTTTGCAATGTTATACTGTTGAATAAGGCTTCGGAAGTGGAACGTGACGAATTGGAACGTATCAAGCAGATTGTTCGTACACTGCAACCGGCAGCTGAAATCATAGAATGTGATTATGCCGATGTGGATTTGGACAAGATAATCCATACTGGAAAATTTGACTTTGAACATACCGCCACCTCTGCCGGTTGGATACGCGGGATAGAGAGTTCCCTTACGGAAGAGCAGAAAAAAGAAGCGGAGGAACATGCACACCATCATCATCATCACGATGAAGGTGGTGAAGTGGAAGAATATGGTATCAGTACTTTTGTATATTATCGTCGTCCGGCTTTTGATATCCATAAATTCGACCGTTTTGTATCAACCCAGTGGAGCCGTAATATCATTCGTGCGAAAGGAGTCTGTTATTTCAGCAATAATCGTGACATGTCTTTCCTTTTCGAGCAGGCCGGAGTGCAGAAGAAACTGAAGGAAGCCGGTTTGTGGTATGCCACGGCACCTGAGGAGGAATTGATAGAGGTCATGCGCCAGGAACCGGGATTGTTACGGGATTGGGATGATAAATATGGCGACCGTATGCAGAAAATAGTTTTTATCGGACAGCATCTTGATAGGGAAGAACTGATACGTGAACTTGATAGCTGTTTGGAATAAAGTTTAAAATTATAAAAAGAGAATTTTTTCCTGATTTGGCACATTAATGCTAACCGGACTACAATAGGGTTGTGGAAAAATATAATTTACTGTGAGGACGGATTGAATTCGCCCCACAGTAAATGGAAAACATTATTCATTGTATTTTTATAACATTGCCGCATTGCTTAGCAACTGATATACCTCACTTAAAATTCCCAATACAAATATACCGGCCACACATATCAGCAGACTGATACGCATTGGAGTTGCTGTGCGGAAGTTGTCGATCGGCTCGTCATTGGGAGTGATAAACATGGCTTTCACAATCAGCAGATAATAATACAATGAAATGATTGTGTTAACTAAAGCAATGAATACGATAATATAATATCCGCTGTGGAATGCAGCCATAAATACAAAGAATTTGCTGAAGAATCCGGCGAATGGAGGAATACCTGCCAATGAGAACAAGGCAAACGTCATCACCATCGTCAGTTTGGGGTTAGTCTTGTAAAGTCCGTTATAATCTTCGCGCTCCACCTTGCCGTGGGTATGTTGTTCAATGGTATTGATGACACCGAAAACGGCAAGGTTCGCGGTAATATATACCACTATATAATATACTAAGGATGCCATACCTTGCGGAGTTCCTGCCAGTACGGCCAGCATGATGTAACCGGCCTGTGAGATACTGCTGAAGGCCATGAAACGTTTCAGATTGCTTTGGCGGATAGCGAATAGATTAGCTATGGTGATAGTGGCTACAATGATAATGCACAGCATTTCACTCCATTGTTCAGTCATCGGAGCAAATACTTTCATCAGAATGGTCATTAAGGCGAAAGCTGCCGCGCCTTTAGATATGACGGACAGATAAGCGCTTACACTGGTCGGCGCACCCTGATAGGTATCGGCTGTCCATAAATGGAAAGGAACCAGGCTTAACTTGAAAGCCAGTCCGGAGAAGAAGAATACCAATGCCAGAATTTGCAGCGGACTCCCTGTCAGTCCGGCAGGGATGTCTTCAAAATATAGTGTGCCTACTGTTCCGTAAATCATGGAGATGCCATAAAGGAAGATCCCACTGGAGAATAAGGCGGAGAGAATGAATTTGGCTCCGGCTTCGGCGCTATGTCCTTTGTATTTATCGAAAGCTACGAGGCAGGCCATAGGAACGGTTGCCAATTCCAGCCCCAGGAAGAATAACAGGAAGTGACCTGCGCTCACCATGAAATACATGCCTAGCAACGTACTGAGGGTAAGGATATAAAATTCACCTTGTTTATGGCGGGTGTCCCCACGTCTCAGCCAAGTGTCCGCTTGCAGGAATACCAGGATGGTACCTATGGTCAGGATGCTTTTCAGGATGGAAGCCATAGGGGTGGAATGGTACATGCCACCGAATAAAATGACTTCCTCCGGCCATAGGTTGGCTAATAGTTGAATGGTCAGAAGGATACATGCCATGGGGCGCAGCCAGTGGCGTTGTTGGGCCGGCAGGAACAGATCTAGCAGAAACATCAGAATAAAGACGGCTGTCAGACTTAGTTCGGCATGCATGTGGAGTATTGCAGTTATGTCCATCATTGCTGTTTTTTAATTTTCAAATTTTAATTTAATAATTGACTTATGATCGGTTCTACACTGTTACTGATCAGATCGCTCATCCAGAATGGTGCCAATCCTAGACCTGCCACACAGGCGATGAGGCAGATAACGGCGACTCTTTCATCCCAGGTTGCATCTGTGAGCTTCAGATGCTCGGGATTCACCACTTTGCCATAAAGTATCTTACCGACAACACGCAGGATGTAGACCGCGGTGATGACGATGCTTGTCGTTGCCACTAGCGTACATACGCGATGGAAGGTATCGTCATTCTGGAAGGAACCTACAAAGATGGTCATTTCAGCCACAAAACCGCTCAGTCCCGGAAGTCCCAGATTGGCAAGACCGGCGATTACATAACCCACCGCCAGAAAAGGCATAATCTTCATCAAACCTCCCATCAGGCGGACGTCACGCGTGTGAGTACGCCCGTATATCATACCGATAAGGGCGAAGAACAAGGCGGTCATCAGCCCATGGCTCAACATTTGGAGAATAGCACCCGTACAACTGGTGCGTGTCATCATCAGCAGGGCGAAGAGTACCAATCCGCAATGGGATACGGATGAATAAGCATTGATATATTTCAAGTCCGTTTGTACCACAGCACTGAATGCACCGTAAACTACAGAGATCGTGGTCAATATCAGGAATACATCTCCCCACATGGCCGCTCCTTCGGGCATCAAGTACATGGCGATTCGGAAGCATCCGTAACCTCCCAGTTTCATCAGGACTCCGGCGTGAAGCATGGAAACGGCTGTCGGTGCGGAAGCGTGACCGTCGGGACTCCATGTATGGAACGGGAACAAAGCTCCCAATACTCCGAATCCCAAGAAGATGAGCGGGAAGAAAATGCGTTGCATCTCATGAGGAATATGCAGTTTCGCAATTTCCAGCAGATTCATGGTTTCGCCGCCTGCACCGTAGAAAATACCCAGGATGCCGATCAGCAGGAATGCAGAACCGCCCATCAACATCAGCGTCAGTTTCATGGCGGCATATTCTTTGCGTCCGCTTCCCCACACACCGATGAGCAGATACATCGGGATCAGGGCTACTTCATAAAACATGAACATGGTGAACAGGTCTGTAGAAATAAAGAATCCGAATACCCCCACACTCAGCAGGGTGAACCATAGGAAATATTCTTTTGTCAGCGGTTGTAACTTCCACGATGCGAAAGTACCTGTAAATACAATAATGGAGCTAAGCAGCAACATGGCTACGGATATGCCGTCCACTCCTACTGAATAGCATATATGGAGCGGCGCATACCAAACAGTGCAGGCTGTGAACAGCATCTCTCCCGTAGCACCGGCCTGGCGTAGTCCGATGTAATCAATGGTGAGGTAAACGGACAATGCCAATAATATGGAAGCGCCGGCAACCATCACTCCGCGAACTTGATTAACGCTGCGCGAAGCCCAAAGGCTCGCGAGCATCAACAAGGGAACTATAATGAAAAAACTTAGTATGTTCATCTTTTTAAATTAAAAATTGAGAATTAAAAAAGGGTCATGTGGCGGATCTTTTATGATTCATTTTTCACTAAATTAATAGTACCAGTGTCAATATTAATGCACCTGCCAGAAACCAGATGCTGTATTGCTGTACGTTTCCACTTTGCATATCACGTATTTCATCGGCGGTGGCATGAGCACCCCATGCCGTGAAGTTGAAGAATTGATCGATGACATGACGGTCCCACCAGGCTATCGGAGTGCTGATGCACCGGAAGATGATTTTCTTGGTTACGAACAACCATATCTCATCCATATAGAAACGATGGTAAGCGGCTGTGTGCAAACGGGGGAATGTGCGCGCCAGATAGCCGGCTGCAGGCTGTCTCTTGCCTGCATACATCCATGTGGCTAGAGCGATGGATGCTATAGCAATAAGGATACTTGTAGTAGCTACCTGCATATCCAGATGAATGGTATAAGCTTCTCCGTTACTGCTGATCAGATTACCGAAAGGTATGAATCCGGCAACACAGGTGATGGCGGCTAAAAACATCAGCGGGAATGTCATGGTTAATGGAGACTCATGTGGAATATGTGTGTCCTGTCTGGATCCGTGGGAGCGCCCTTTCCATTCGCCATTCCAGAAAATGCAATAATAGAGTCGGAACATATAGAAGGCTGTCATGGCGGCAATGCCTGTCATAATCCATCCCATAGCAGGACTGAACTGGAAGCAGGCGGTCAGGATCTCGTCTTTAGAGAAGAAGCCCGAGAACGGCCAGATACCCGAGATGGCCAGACAGGCAATCAGGAATGTCCAGTGGGTGACAGGCATGTATTTATGAAGTCCGCCCATGGCACTCATCTCGTTACTGTGTACCGCATGAATGATACATCCGGCTCCCAGAAACAACAATGCCTTGAACATGGCATGAGTGAACAGATGGAACATGGATGCCATGTATCCCAGTCCTCCTTCATGGGGATTCATGGAAGTGCAAACGCCCAATGCGACAATCATAAATCCAATTTGAGAGATGGTGGAGAAGGCGAGCACACGTTTGATATCGCTTTGAGCACATGCCACACTGGCGGCATAGAATGCGGTGAATGCACCGATGTAGGCTGTCCAGTGCAGTACTTCGGGCGCATAGCCGATGAATAGCGGGAACATACGGGCTACCAGATATACACCGGCTACCACCATGGTGGCAGCGTGGATCAATGCGCTGACTGGAGTGGGGCCTTCCATGGCAT
Organism: Bacteroidaceae bacterium; assembly: GCA_011959205.1. GTDB lineage: Bacteria > Bacteroidota > Bacteroidia > Bacteroidales > Bacteroidaceae > Phocaeicola. The sequence continues at coordinate 6,943 of BLLV01000086.1, read as the reverse complement.
CCGGCAACCAGATGTGCAGCGGGAACATCGCACTCTTACCGGCGCCACCGATAAACATCAGTCCCAGTGCAAGAGGAATCATAGCACCAGCGGCCACTAAAACTCCCGCTACAGGTGTAAACGAAAATGTTCCGGCATAATAGCCATAAATCAGAATACCGATCAGAAACCCTAAATCGGCAAAGCGGGTAACGATAAATGCCTTTTTGCTGGCTGCTATCGCTTCTTTTTTGGTGTAGTAAAAGCCGATAAGCAAATAAGAAGAAACGCCTACCAGTTCCCAAAAGACATACATTTGGAAAATATTGGTTGCTACTACGAGCCCCAGCATGGACATGGTGAACAGGCTGAGAAATGCGTAGTAACGCTGGAAACCTTTTTCACCTTTCATATATCCGAATGAATAGATATGTACCATCAGGCTGACGGTAGAAATGACTACCAGCATCATAACGGAAATAGGATCAAGCATGATTCCCATATCAATATGCAGGTTCGTAGTGAAAGGTAACCATTCAAAATTATAGGGCATGAGAGTGGGGTAGATGCCTTCTGCCGTACGGCCTCCTGTGAAATAATTGAAAGCAGTGAGGTAGGAAAGCAACGCTACCCCTGCCAGTGAGGCGGTGCCGATAGTTCCTGCCAGTCCGTTCTTCATGCGCATACCTGCCAGACCCAGTATCAGAAAACTGAGGAAAGGCAGGATCAGGATTAATATTGTATGTTCCATAATTAGTTTTTCATTTCATTTAAGTTCTTCACTTGGATATTGCGTATATTGCGGTAGATATTGATAATGATGGCAATAGCTACTGCTGTTTCGGCCGCACTCACACCAATGGCGAACAAAGCGAAAAAGAAACCCTCCAGCTCTTCGGGAAAAAGATACCGGTTGAATACCGCGAAGTTGATATCTACTGAATTCAGAATCAGCTCCACACTGATGAGCATGGCCAATAAATTGCGGCGGGTGAAGAAACCATAGATGCCCGCAAACATCATAAAGGTGGAAACCACCAGATAATATTCCATGTGTACCATAAGTTCTATCTTTTTCTAGCGATTAAGATTCCTCCTACGATGCAGGCGAGTAACAGCACGCTGATTACTTCGAAAGGAAGAATATATTGATATTTTTCCATACCCATCAGTGCATGGCCGATGGTGCGTACATCCAGTTCACCGTGAACAAAATGAGAAGGTATAAACTCATTTTTCAGCATGACGAACAGGCAGATGGCCAGTCCTGCTAGGGTCGAAACAGCTCCGGCCACCATCTTGCCGTTTTTCAATTTCTCTGCTTTGTCTCCTTGTGAAGAGGTCAATAAGATGCTGAATACATAAAGCACCGTTATACCACCGGCATAAATCAGTAATTGCACAGCTCCCAGAAATGAGTAGTTGAGCTGGAAGTAAATGCCTGCTGTACCAAACAAGACGAACAACAGATAAGTTGCCGCACGCAAGATACGCGAGGTAGTGACTGCCAATACCGAACAGACAGCGATAAACAACGCCAGTACAATGAATACAATAAGTTGTAGTGTCATAATATCGTTTGTTTTTTTATTTTTTGTTCAAGGTGAGAACTAGTTTGCTGCGGTCGAACACGGCATTCTCAAATTCTGTATCGAACCGGATGGCATCATGCGGACAGGCATTCACGCAAAGTTGGCAGAACATGCAAGCTCCCAAATCGTACTCATATTTAACCAATACTTTCTTTTTCTTGCCTGTTTCTTCGTTGGTCACAGATTCGCTGGTGATCGTGATGGTGTCATTGGGGCAAGCCATCTGGCATAGTCCGCAGGCAATACATTTATTATTGCCATTCTCGTCAACCGGCATGATAAGCCGTCCGCGGAAACGGGGCGATATTTTTAAAGTGGCACGGTTCTCAGGGTATTGTTCGGTGACTTTGGGAGTGAAAAATTCTCGTCCTGTCACTTTCATACCGGTAAGTAATGTGCCGATGCCGTGAAGCAGTCCTTTTATATAGGAATGTTTTTCTTCTTTCATCAGAAATGCAATTTAAATACAACAATAATTACCATCAACAGCAGGTTGCATAAACCTATCGGAACCAGGTATTTCCATTCCAGTGTCAGAATCTGGTCAATACGCAGACGGGGAAATGTCCATTTAATCCACATCAGCAACCATACGACAAAAAATGACTTGCCAAAGAACCAGATGAATCCGGGAATATAATCCATGACTGTATTAAATCCGTCCAGCCCGGGGATATGCAACGGCATCCACCCCCCTAGGAAGATGGTTGTGGCTACTGCGGCGATAATAAACAAGTTTACAAACTCTGCCACATAGAACAAGCCGAAGTGCATACCGGAATATTCGGTATGATATCCGGCGGTCAGTTCACTTTCTGCTTCTGGCAAGTCGAACGGGCCGCGGTTGACCTCTGCGTTTCCGGCTATCAGATAAATGATAAAAGCGATGCATGCCGGTATGTGCCCTTTGAAAAGGAACCAACTATCGGCTTGTCGTTCCACAATTTCACTCAGCTGCATGGTATCCGTCAAGACCACGATGGTAAGGATACTCAGCCCTACAGATAATTCGTAACTTACCAGCTGAGCGCCGCTCCGCATGGCACCGATCAATGAATATTTATTGTTGGAACTCCAGCCGGCTAGCAGGATACCCACCACGCCGATGCTGGATGCCGCCAGCAGGAAGAAGATACCCACATTGAAGTCGAGCACTTCCATGCCTCTGTTGATGGGCAGGCAGCTGAAGGCCATGATGGAAGCAAGAATAACAATATAAGGAGCTAGATTATACAGAAACTTATCGGCATGACGGATGGTGATGATTTCTTTGATCAACATCTTGAATACATCGGCAAATACCTGTATGGTTCCCTGCGGGCCTACACGCATCGGGCCCAGACGGCATTGGAAAGCGGCGCAAACCTTACGTTCCATGAAAATCATGATGATAGCGATCATTGCGTATGCCAGCATGATGCATACCCCGATTACTATACATTCTATGAGCACTGCCAGTCCTTCGGGCATAAATGACGTGAGCAGTGAGTGTACCCATTGGGTGACTATACTAAAATCGAACATAATTTTTTTAGTGATTGGTTATTATCTTTCTATCGGTCAATATCCGGTACTACATAATCCACTGTTCCACCAATAGCAATCAAGTCGGCAATTTTTGCATTGCGGCACATTGTTTCCATTGCTGATACAAGAGGCAAGCCGGTGGCGCGGAATTTCAGTCGGTAAGGAAACTTATCCCCACGACTTTCCAGGTACACACCGAACTCTCCGCGGGAACCTTCCACTGCGGCATAATAATGTCCTTCGGGCACACGGATAATCGGTTTCATCTTTTCCTGATAGTTCCCTTCCGGGATATTGTCTATCAGTTGCTCGATGATGCTCATACTTTCCAGTATTTCTTCCATGCGGACCATGTAACGTGCGAAGCAGTCGCCTTCGGTGTGGACAATCTCTTTAAAATCCACTTTGTCATACATGGCGTATGGGTGACGTTTGCGGACATCACATGCCCAACCACTGGCGCGTCCTGTACCTCCTGTCGCTCCGAAAGAGATGGCGTCTTCCCGTAAAAGAATCCCCACCCCTTTCAAACGTTCTTGGGCAATGATGTTTCCGGTGAATACTTCATGGTATTCTTTCAGCATCGGGCGCAGATAAGCGATGAATTCTTTCACTTTCTGTACAAAGTCCGGAGCAATATCTGCTTGTACCCCTCCGATGGTGTTATAGTTCTGTATCAGGCGTCCTCCGGTGGTAGCTTCGAAAATATCCAGAATCTTCTCACGATCACGGAATCCATAGAAAAATGCGGTCAGAGCACCCATGTCCATACAGAGACAGGAGAAGAAAAGCAGGTGAGAGTCTATACGTTGCAATTCGTCCATGATGGTGCGGATGTATTGCACCCGTTCACTCACTTCCACGCCCATTGCCTGTTCGATGCACATACAGAGGGCATGGCGGTTCTGATGTGCGCCCAGATAATCCAGACGGTCGGTCAGAGCCAGTGTCTGGGGGTAGGTGAGGCTTTCGCACATTTTTTCGATGCCCCGGTGGATGTATCCGCAGTGCACATCCAGTTTCTTGATAATCTCACCTTCCAGTGAAACACGGAAACGAAGCACGCCGTGGGTGGCCGGATGCTGGGGACCTATGTTGATAATGTATTCGTCCTCTTCGAAAATGGTCTCGCGTTTCTCTATTACGCTGCCATCATGTTGCACCTCTATATATTGTGTTGTATCCACGGGCTCCTCATTGGTCATACGGAGCGGGTTGAGGCTTTCGTCGTAATCTTTACGCAATGGATAGCCCACCCAGTCATCGCGCAGGAACAAACGACGCATATCAGGATGTCCTACAAAGCGGATACCATAATAGTCGTACACTTCGCGTTCATTGAATTCAGCCCCTTTCCAGATATCACTGACACTGGGCAGTTCCGGATTCTCGCGGTTGGTGGTGCGGGTGCTGATCACTACATTGTCTCCTGTATTCGTATCTTCCAGGTGATAGACTACACCCAGTCCTTCTTCGCCCCAGTCCATTCCGGTAAGGCTGCGTAGAAAATCCAAATGTTTGCCCTGCCGTAATTTCAGCATTTCCTCATGTAGCTTTTCAGCAGGTATTTCTATTCTTTCACTCATGCTTGTTCGGGATTTTGTGGTTCTTTTTCCTTGCGGTTTACTCCGCCAAAGAATTTTTCCAGTTTTACTTTACGTTGCAATTGTATCATGCCGTACAATAAGGCTTCAGGGCGTGGCGGACATCCGGGGATATATACGTCAACGGGGAGAATCTTATCTACTCCGTTCAATACGTGATAGGACTTTTTAAAAGGACCGCCGCTGATGGCACATCCGCCTACCGCGATAACGTATTTGGGATCCGCCATCTGGTCATACAAACGTTTCAGTACCGGAGCCATCTTGTGCGTGATCGTTCCCGCTACCATGATCATATCTGCCTGGCGCGGGCTGGCACGGGCTACTTCGAACCCGAATCGGGCGAAATCATACCGGGCAGCACCCACTGCCATGAACTCGATTCCGCAGCAACTGGTGGCAAAAGTAAGCGGCCACAGCGAGTTGCTGCGTCCCCAGTTGATAAGATCGTCCAGACAGCCCACCAGTACTTTGGTACCGCCTTCATTGAGCTGCTTGACCATGTTTTCCAGATACTCGTTGTCTTTGAAATCCTCATAAGGAATAGACTTTATGGTTGGTTTTTTTATTTCCATTCCAACGCTCCTTTCTTCCAGGCATACGCCAGGCCTAAAACTAATATAACTAAAAAGAAAAGGATACTAAACAGGCCGTACACTCCCAAATCTTGTACCACAACAGCCCAAGGGAACAGGAATACGGTTTCCACATCGAACATCAGGAAGAGGATGGCAAACAGATAGTAACCTACCTTGAATTGCATCCACGACCGTCCCCGTGTAGGAATACCACATTCGTAGGCTTCTCCCTTTTGTGCATTGTATGAACGGGGGGAAATGGCACGGGCAATCCCCAATGCTACGGCAACTAATGCGATTGCCGTCAAAATAACGACAACTAATAATGTAAAATACATATCTAAACTTTTTTGATTAGACAAACGGATAGAAATAGTGTCCTTATAAGACGCTTGTTATAAGGAATCCTACTCAGCAGAATGCTGAAAAAAGATTAAAAATTAAATAATGATCCGCCGAAGTGCGTAGATATAGTAATCTACGGCATCGGTATAGAGCGAATGAAAGGTGGGACAAGCTATATGGTTGGTTTGTAGCTTTTGTGTGTTGAGTTCACCTAGTGCTGTCAGGATACGGGCAATGCATTTGAACTTTGATGTGGAAAGGTTGTCAAGGGATATGGCCATCTGTGGCATATCGGCGAAGCTGTTGGTAAACAGGTAATTTACCGTTTTCTCACAAGGGTCTTGTTGTTGCCGGTAATAGGATTCTTGAGGGTGCGGAACGGTCGATTCCACTGTATAGCGATCCTGATCTGCTAGGGTCGTAAGCAGTAGAAAAAACAGGATATATACAACGTATTTCAACATATTATTCATCTTTTCACCCTTTGAATGAGGGCGCAAAGATAGCCAATATTTTGGAGCCTCATTGAGATTTTTTGAATTATTTATGTGTAAAAATAGTTATTGTAAGTAAATACTTGTGCTTTTTTCTATACTTCTTCACATACCGGCATATCAGAACTCACCTTTTTGCTTGTCACGTTGCGAGCTGTAACGCTTCAGGCAATCGGCAATGTAGCCGAAATAGACCTGCCAGTCACCATCATAGGCAAGGGCACTGGATAGTTCGTTTTTCTCGTAACTGCTGAAGCTGGGATCAGCTTCGTTGTATGTATTCAGCAAATAGGTATAGATTTGTTCGCGAGCCACCTGGTTGGGGATAAATCGGGTCTTGTCCACATAATAACAGTCATCGCGGCGGATTACTGCAAAAATCATATTAAACAAATGCCAAAAATGCACTATATCAATTCTTCCCCAAAAAAGCCAAGAATCCCTTGTTCTTGAAATAAAAAACGTATATTTGCATAGAACTTTTAAAAAAGTAGGGGATATGGAACAGATGCGTAAACTGCCGGTTGGCATACAGACTTTTGAAAAACTGCGTGAAGGGAATTACCTTTATGTGGATAAAACCGCATGGGTTTATGAATTGGCATCTAATTCCACTCCTTATTTTTTAAGCCGTCCCCGCCGTTTTGGAAAGAGCTTGCTTCTTTCCACTTTCGAAGCCTATTTTTCAGGTCGTAAGGATTTGTTTCAAGGTCTTGCCATCGAGAAGCTGGAAACCCGCTGGGAGGCATATCCTATCTTTCATTTGGACTTGAATGCACGGAAATATGAGACCGTTGCCGATTTGACAGCCATGCTCAATCAAT
>BLLV01000085.1 GCA_011959205.1 Bacteroidaceae bacterium | reverse complement strand
GCCCTCGCTTTGCTCTGGCGTTGTCGCCGCCTCCGGCTTCAGCCGGGCATCATATACAAAATCAGAACTGCCCGAAGCTGAATCGGTGTGAGACACGGAATCAGTAGGGCAACCGGTAAACAGCACAAGGCGATGTGCCGTGCCTGTGGATCCGCGGGCCACTGACACGGCTTATCACTTGAATCATCACATCATTTGGGGAGCAAGCGGTGGTGATAAGGTTGTGTGAGGCAATACGCCCGGCGCACTGCCTCACGCTCCTGTAGCCACGGCTTGCAAACCTATCAGTTACCACTCATAGCAACAAAATATTAATTTTTTCTGAGCCACCACGTTTAAATGTTAAGATTTTTAATCAGAAACGATATTGGATTGAAGCGAGGATGTTGCGTGGGCGAATTTGGAATGAGTGTTCCGATCGGGAGAGTGTTCCGTATGTCACATATTGATAGTGCCGTTTGTCAAGGAGATTATTGGCGGTAAGAGAAAGACGCACTTTGCTGCTTACGTGCCAAACGGCTGAAGCGTCCAGAAGCACGAGGTTTTCGACATTGCCTTCCGGGAATTTGGTGAGGAAATGCTCTGCTCCCAAAGTGAATTGCCAGCGGTCATGCGGCATAATTGTTGTGTAAAGTTTTTGGTTGAATGAGTGGGTGTCGTTATCAATTTCTCCAATTTTCAGACGAGAGTAGCCGTAATTGGCATCATAGTTCACAGAAAGCCATTTGCAAAGACTTCCCTTGAAATATGGTTTGACCGAGATTGTCTGCTGACTGTAATCTTCCACGATGTTGTCACGCATTGAAGATGCTGAACTCGTAGATGCATTTATTTCCACGCCAATTACCATGCGGCTATGTCCGAGCCCTTTGCTTATTCCGCCGCTTACGTTCCAGAAATGACTTCCCGAAAGCCTATTTGCGTATGTTGACACAATGAAATCATCAATAAACAGTTGGTTTGACATAAAAGAGCAGCGGCTGTAATTGTATGTCAGCGAGGCATTGCCAAAGAAGGATGTCAGAGGATTGCGGTATTTATAGCTTGCCGAAGCGACAACATTTTGCGAATATTTGTCAATATCGCTTGCAATAAAAAGATTGCGATAGTCTGACATTACCGGTACACTGATATTCATATAAGCCTGGGGTGAGCTGAGCTGATAAGAAATTGATGCTGAAACCTCGCTCTTTGCCGAAGTTTTCTTGCGTACATAAAATCGTGGTAAGATGTTGATATAATCATGCTGGCCATTGACGCTATGGTGTAGCCATTTTATGGGTATCTTGGCGGACAGCAGCCATCCATTACGTTCATAGTCGAGTTGCGGAGTAGCGTACAGATTGGAAAGGAATGTGTTGAAATATCTCGAATTGTCGAAATCCCCCATTCCAATCAGGAAAAGATTCAGACGATGATAATTCAAATCGACACCGCCGTTGATGTAGAATTTCCAAAAACGACCCAACTTGCCCCAACGTGATTCGGTGGTGCTCCGGAAATCAGTAGTGCCAACGTTTTGGACTGCATACTCCTCGCCATTTACAAAGAGTCTATCGGGGCGATGAGCAAATGAATTGCGCGAGGTCAGCTCAAACAATTTCTTGTCATTGCGCTTTACAAGTTTCAGGTCGTTGTTGGCAGAAAAATTGCGGCGACGGATACGCTGGTCAAGGTCAAAAGAGCCGGTTATGTTGGAATTGGCTTTTTCCCACACACCTTCAACCGTGAATTTATCCTTCAGGAAATAACCACGCTTGTTAATCTGCATATTGAATTGAGCCGAAACATCATGGCTCTGCGTGCGCAAGCTATTGTTCTGAATGAATTCAGGAATTGCTTGGCTGAAGTAATCCGTCCTTAATCCGGATTTGTAGTCAAGCCTGTCGCCCACATAATTCAGTTTGAAACGCATTGAGGTATCGCCACGCTTCCATGCCGTGATTGAGTTGGCAAGCCACGACAGGTTGTCGCGTGTCCGCTTCTCATTGAGCGGGGCGTTGACAATGTCGGCAGCTATATACTCCGGCCACAAGGACTCGGAATAACCGGTGAACGACATATCGCTGAAATCATGTTCTGTAATCTGCTCGTCTGGGTTCCAGCCCGTGTTACCACCGCGAATGGTCAGTATATTCTGAACCTTAGGGGCAATGCGCATGGCGTATAGAGAACCGTCGTATAGCCACGGTTGCACACCTGTTCCGGCTTTGGCCACGCCGACTGTCTTACCTTTCGCTCCTTCGTTGAGCTTGATATTGATGCCGGCCTCTTCGGGGAATTCAATACCTTCCAAAGCCTTTACTGGCTGATGATTTTCCATCACCTCCACCGACTTCACATCCTTGTGGGAGATATTGTTGGTGGCGAGCCCATACTGACCTCCAAGGAAATCATCGCCGTCAATATAGAATTTATTGATTGGCTTCCCCTGATACTTGATTGTTCCATCGTCCTCGACTTTTATACCCGGCAACCGCTTTATCACGTCAATGATAGCATTGTCGGAGGCGTTTGCATAGCGCGAGACATTGAACACCAGTGTGTCCCCCTTTGCATAGATGTCGGGGGCCTGTACAATCACGTCTTTCAACTGCGTTGCTTTCGGCCACATCTCCACACCCTTTGCAAAGTCGTGGTTCTTTGACAATTTCAATGACTCATATCCCATACAGCGGAATGAAATAGAATCTATCGAGTCAGATATTTTGATTTTGAAAACGCCATCCGCATTCGAAGAAGCAAACGCCGTGGCTTTTCCTTGCTTATTCAGAGCCTGCACCACCGCACCCACTATGGGTTGGCCATTTTCTCCGTCTATGATTGTTCCGGAGGCCGTTTCCGGGACTGCCGCCGAAGCCGACAGCAGCCCAAGAAACAGGCAAAGTATGAAAAAACTGTATCTGTTCATTTTCTCCAATCGCGTTCAATGTAATCAAATGGCAGTTCGATAGGATCGTAAGCGTCCAGCACGGGACTGCCCTCTTCGTCATAAACGTCTATATGTCCATGTCCTCCCTCCTCATAGTAAGCGTAAGGATTTATGTCATAGCGATGCTTTGCATCATAATATTTTGCGCGTGATGTCGTGTTGTAAGGAACTTTATACATCGTTATCGGTCTGTCTGCTTTTGACTTTAAGCCGATACATTCAAAATTATAATGTCCGTCTTTGTCGGACGCCTTCATAATCAGCCCCGGCAGACCATACAGTTTCCACGGCCCCTCCATCAGAGGAATCTCCTCGGAATAGAATGCCATCCATTCTCGTCCACGAAAATTGCAGACAGCTGAATGACATTCATATCCAAGCACATTGGTAACGCTGTCGGTTAGCTCCCATTCAAGTTCCGGCATATCGTCCTCATAACAGAACCAATCCATACAGATTTTTTCAGTATGGGTCAGTTTGCCCTGGGGATAATTCTTGAAGATAGTCATGAATTCTCCGTTGGAGAGTTTTCCGTCCATGGCGGCCTCTGCCACCTGTTCCGGAGTTATGTTCATCAGGAGCGAATCTACTGTAAGATTCTTGTAGCTGGAGAATTTGGAGAGACCGTCGGGGCCGATCTGCAGAAGCATCTGGTCTGTTGTGTAGTTGTCTTCAAGTTGGCCGGTAGTGTCATTGCACCATGAATAATCGTAAACGAATTCCATTGTCTCGGGTGCGATAGTCTCGGTTTCGGGAACTTTGCTCTGGAATATTCCGAGAGTACGGCGCATAACTTTGCCCGAAGCGGCCATTGCAAGTGTCATGATGGCCATAAAGATGATTGCTGTTTTCTTCATATCTTTTGTGGTTTAAGTTTCACGATGCAAAGTTACTGCCGCCATTACCCTTTAGACGAAAATAATCATTACTCAAACATTATGGAATTATTACTAAATTATTACTGTCGTCCAATTATCCATCATTTCAGACGTTTATATCATAGATAATGGCTAATTTTGCATCATGGAAAAGAAAATAAAGACGCTCTACATACTCTCGATTGTTGCCATACTTGCTTTCCTTGGAATGCAAGCATATTGGTTGTATGGTCGATATGAGTACTCTCTGACTGAATATGAGAACAGAACGGGACTATTAGTAATAGAAGCCTTGAAAGAGTATAGCAAAGCACGTGCTCGCGGTTCTGCAACACAGGGGGATACAGTAAAGGTGCAGTCGCGATTCCAAATGAGTCATAGTTTGGATTCCATAGGTAAATCAATTCGGAAGGTCACCGTAAGGACAAATGTTATAAATGGTCGAAAACTTTTGGGCATTGCGGAGAATCGCAAACTCACTCCCGAAGAAATGAAAAGACTTGAGGAAATGGTCATGGACTCCCTTGAAATGGTTGATGCCAAGATTGCAACTATCGATGCCTCATCTGCTCCGTCTGACGGTATTGCGTGGAATGCCATGAAAAATTTTGAAAGTGAGGTTCAATCTCCTTTTACAAAAGAGGGTATTGATTCAATCCTCAGAAAGCACAATCTTATTGCAGAAATCGCTCTGATTTTGCAGGACAGCGTTACATGGGAACCCACCACTATACGTCATTCATCTGTAATATCGCCCAAATTCAAGGTCACAACCCCTTATTCCGAACTTGAAAGAAAGGCGGTAGTGATAGAATGTGAGATTCCCTCATCGGAGATATTATGCAATATGGGATGGACGTTAGCTCTGGCCGTTGTTCTCTCGTTGTTCCTTATTCATTGCCTCTTATGGCAGATCAAGACCATAGTCAAGCTGACTCGACTTGACAAGATGCGCAACTCGTTTATCACTACAATGATTCACGAACTGAAACGACCAATTTCAACATTGAAGATGTGTGTTTCCGGAATTGACAATGACAAACTGATGGAAGATAACCAATTGCGTCATGAACTCACCGGAGAGATACGTATGGCTCTTGATAACCTTTCGGCATATTTCTCCAAGTTACGTGACATAACATTCAATAACGTAGAGCAGATTCCTCTCAATGTATCCTCATTCAACCTTACTGTGCTTGTTGACAGTGTTATAAAATCAATCACAGTGCCAAGTACTAAGGATGTTGTGTTTGAAAATGCTGTTCCGGAAAATTTTGAGATTTCTGCCGATTGCTCACATCTCATTAATATCCTTACGAATTTGATTGAGAACGCAATAAAATACTCAAGCGATAAGGTGACGATAAAAATAAATGCTGTCAGCACTTCGGACGGTTGCCAGATTATTGTCAAGGATAATGGCAACGGTATCGCGGCCGATGATATAAACAGAATCTTCAACCGTTTCTATCGGGGCAAAGCATCTGCTTCCGACATCCCAGGAATGGGACTTGGTCTTGCATACGTCAAACTCCTGACGGATGCTCATGGTGGCGAAATATCTGTGGAAAGCACCGTGGGTGTCGGCTCATCATTCTCAATAAAACTACCGCAATGAAAAAAATACTGCTCGTTGACGATGATTTGAAAAACTCCATGCTTCTCAAACGCTTCATAGAGGCTGAGGGGTATGAGGTTGTATATGCCTCTAATGGCAAAGTGGGATTGGAACTATACCGAGACGTCCATCCCGATTTGATACTTCTCGACATAAATATGCCGGAGATGAACGGTTTTGAGGTCGCACAGACCATACGTGAAACCGATCGTCGCATAATAATATTTTTCCTCACAGACCGTACCGACAAGGTTGACCGCCTATATGGCTTCAAACTAAAGGGCAACGACTATATACCTAAGCCATTCTATCCTGAAGAGTTGATAGCCAAGATAAATGAACGATTTGAAAGCGACATAACCTCACAGGATATTGAGTATCTATTGGGTAATACATTGTTCCGACCAAATCTTGCATCATTGACATATAAAGGCGAAACGCACTCTCTTTCTGTGCGCCAAACGGAGATTCTTGCAATCCTCGCTAAAAATGTCGGTAAGGTTGTTGACCGCGACACTATTCTCAACACCGTGTGGGGCGACAGCAGTTACGCCAACTCCCTTGCTCTCAACGTGCAGATAACCTATATCCGAAAACTCCTCACCGATCCTTCTATAACGATAACTTCTCTGAAGAAGAAAGGATATATTCTAACAATCAACTAATCCACAAAATATGAATAAGAGAATCACTGAAATATTTTGTCTAATCACTATATTGATTGCAATGCCGGCTTTAGCACAAGATAAAAGTGAAGAAAACTTTAATTTTGCCAATAGCAAAGTTTCATTCAGTGGTCTTGTAACCTCGTCGGACTCTTACCAGTTGGAAGCATCGTACCACTATATGTTCAACCGTTACATTGGACTTGGTGGAGCATTCGGATATTGGAGCGTATGGTATGAAGATGGCTGGGCCGCAGAAAAAGACTGGGAAATAGAGAGCGACGATAATAAACCGTCAAATTTTTATTTGCGCCCATCGATTGTGCTTAAATCACCGGCGTTAAAGATTAAACAGGTTGATTTGGGGTTATATGCAGAACCCGGCATTATGCTAAACATTCCGTATCAACGTATCAATATACGACAATATATCAATTGGCCTGATTATGATTATAAATACGTGAGCACATCCAAAGGTCAATGGTTTGCCATAGATTTGCGTGTGGGTATTTTTGTGAATTTTGGACCTTGCGGATTCAGTGCTGGATATATAATGTCAAATTTGGATGTTTACAGCCAATATCGACAACTTTCCTATAAAGGCACTTCCTTCAGCAAATACTATCCGAAGAAATCATTCATGCAAGGAGCATATCTTACCGCATCATATTACTTTTGATAAATACTGTTAAACATCATATAATGCTAAAATAGCCAGCTTCCGGCGCGAGTCGGGGGCTTTGTCGTTTTCCAAAGAGGCGGCTTTTGGGAGGGGACGAGCAAATGCCGCCCCGCGCCTCTCGGCATGGGGTGGCTTGCTCAAACATAGGGGCTTATCGCTTTATGCAACAGCTTCTTCGCAGTACCTTTCTTCTTCGGTTAGTATCGTCTCGGCTTCTTCTTCCGTTGGTTCGTATTGGATAGCCTCGGTCTCTGACTCGGAAGTGTCAGGAGTGGCTTCTTCCGTGGTCGGTTCTACCTCCGGCATAGGTTCTTCTTCGGGTGAGTTCTCGGCTTCGGGTGCAACCTCGGTCTCTGCCTCGGAAGTGTCGGGAGTGGCTTCTTCCGTGGTGGTTTCTGCCTCCGGCACGATTTCTTCTTCGGGTGCGTCCTCGGCTTCCGGCTCGGTTGGTTCGGGTTCGGTATCTTTGGCGAGTAGAGCCTTGCGTTCCTCTATACGTTGGTGTCGCTTCTCATAAACATCGTTGTACTCGGCTTCGATGTTGGCGAGTTCTTCCGGCATATGCTTCTTGGCAAATGAGAGCAGGAGGTCGGCGATAGCGTTGTCACGATACGCACCCTTGAAATTGTCAATCAGAAAATCCCTGCGGATTATTGCCTTTGTCTTGGCGTTGAGATTGGCGAGGATTGTCATTTTCTCGCTGTCGTTGAGTGCGCTGTGAGATTTGCGGTCGGTCAGTCCGACGGCTTCGTAATGCTCTTTGCGGAGCGATGAGAGCAGGAAGAAATATATCATCTTGTCCTCGTCCTGCGAGAATTTAGTCTCGGTGATGTCGGCTTCGAGGATTTTCTTCTTCGTGTCCTCGATTGTACGCTCCACGGCTATCTCCTTGTTGCGTTTGTCCTTTGCCTCCAACTTGGCGATTTCGGCTTTCGGATTGTTGCCGTTCTCGCTCGGATTGGCAGTTACAGCCATATATCCGAGCGTCACATCATTGCGCCCGATTGTGATGTAGAGTGAGATTTCTCCTGCCTCGGCTTTTGCCGTGATGTCGGCACACTTTTCCCTATGTGCCTCCATTCTGCCCTCGTATGCCTTTACAGCCTCGGCATATTCTTCCTCGGTGTCGAAGCGGTCGGATTGTGGTACGGCAGGTTCGCAGGGGTAAGGTGTCAGATAGCCACTGAGTTTTTCTATGTCATAGCCCATTTCAGTCAGCAGTGCGTTTACCCTCTCGTTTAGGTCATATTCGGAGTGGCAGAAATTGGCGGTGGGGTGTTCGTTCAGCATTTCAACCGCCTTGTCAGTGAGATAGCCGATGTGCTTCTCTCGGAGACAAGAGGGATTGGAGCAGTTGCCCTCACAGCCGTCCTCGCAGAACAGCAGAAGATTTATGGTATTGAAAGGGCATGAGGCACACGCCGATTTGTCGAAGCAGTAACGGCTTAGGTCGGTGGTGTAGTTCTTTTCTATGAGCCGAGCCACATTGGAGGCGTTCATTCCTCGCCAATTATTGTAGGTCACACCGTCTTTGAGGTGCGAGTTGTAAACATCGGTCTGTATGTCAACTCCGTAACGGCTTATCTCGGTAGCCACTGCCACCGTGATTTCTTCGGTGTCAATCAGCCGTGCGATTTCGGGTATGAGGGTTGTGAGTTTTATTCGGGTGCGGATATAGGTCTCGCTCTTGCCTATCTGCGTGGCGAGTGTGGCATAGTCGTAGCGTCCGCTGTCGATTGCAGCCTTTAACGTCTCGGCTTCTTCCATAGGCGTGATGTCCTGGCGGTGCAGGTTCTCCGCAATAGCCTTTTGTTCGGCTTCATCATCGGAAAGGTCGGTATAGACGGTTGCCTTGATGTCCTCTTTCCCTGCTATGAGGGAGGCGCGGTATCTTCGCTCGCCATACACGATTTCGTAGCGGTCGGTGCCGGCGATTGGTCGCACACCTATCGCGTGGAGAATACCTTGACGGCTGATAGAGTCAGCGAGTTCGGTGAGGCTCTGCTCGTCGAAATTCTTACGGGGGTTGTAGTTGCTCGGCTGAATGAGAGCGAGAGAGATTGTGGCTTCCTGTACGTTTGCGGTGTTGGTCTGAATTGCTGTTGCTTCCATAATTTGAGTGTTTTAGATGTTTGAGTTTTTTGTTTTTTTCCCTTTTGTTTGAAGCCTTGTGGCTTCTCGCATCCGGGGGATTTTTTCGATACAATCAAGACGGCGGGCGGTGACGCAAGGCAAGTGTGGCAAGTGAAAAAATACGGAATACCCGATTTGGCGCAAATCGTGGAAGGCTGCCGGATTTTTTCATGCAGCCAAGCCGGAGGCGGTCGCTTGCCGGCGTCACCGCCCGCCGTTACTTCGTAGCGAAAAACCAACGGACGCAGAAGCCGCAAGTAATCAAAGATAAGTTACCGCCTCCAGTACCTTTTTATTCATAAATCATCATCTGTCAGGATATAACGGTGATTTTTATGCGTGCAAACCACCCTAATGTCAAATATTCTTATTAACTTTGCGATAGGCTCTTATGCCGATCCGACAGCAATGCCTCCCGACCGAGCAAAAATAATTGGCATCTCCCGTCATCGCCTCTCCACCGACAGGAAGCGATTATCTTTTTATGTGCTTTTGATAATGACTGTCTGTTGTCACAGCCTATGGATTTAACCAATAATATCTCTATAATGACAGCGAGACGTAAATACATACGGATTATATGTTGGTCGTTAGTCGTGATTTTGATAATCATGGCCGGTATTGTCGGGGTTATGGTTATCTTTTTTTCAACGTCTGCATCTTATCACCACGGCCAAGATGAATATTTCTCAAAGGTGGACTATCATTTGGAAGGTTCAGTAGAATCATATCGAAATGTCGGGGGTTCCTATTATCTGATTGAGTTTACGCCCACTACCTTTGAAATAAGCAAAAACAAAATTAATAATGGAGATAGCCATGTCGGAGTATATTCTTCAGATTCGTCTTCTGTGATGATTATTGCATCAACACCTTTGTCATTAAAAGATGATATGGAATATGTTGAAATTAGTTCAAGGAATAGACATATAATATTTAATGATTCTATTTGCAACACTTTAAGGACTGCCGGGACATATGAACATATTTTGCCCAGCTCGCTTAACGGTAAGTTTATTAAATTTTGAATAAATGAAAGCGTCACATATATTCACATATATAATTGAGCGGTTGAAGAGTGAGGATTTCCTTATGGATTTCAAGTTCAGAAAACGAGACAACTGTTTCATCTGGCATGAAAATGGCATTGGTAGTATGATTGAGTTGGATCATTGGATAAGAGATAATATGCTGACAATATATCCAATATATATGGTGCGCTTTGATATATTGAAAAAATGGTTTGAGGCGTATAGTTTCAAGACGTTGCGGGACCAACGAGATAATCCATCGGTTGGCTTTAGCGGTAATATGCTTGAAAGACAGGACAAATTTATTTTTACGGAGTCCACTATTGATACGGAATATTGTAAACTATGTGACACTATCAAGGAGTGTGCTGAGATAGTGTTTAGTCATTATGCCAACTTACAGAATATGTATGATCGCAGAATTGTACCTATATTGGAAGGCAAGCAACAATTACCGGATATTGGTGCAGATTGGGCGTTTGAATATTTGACATTAACACGTATTATTTCTCCGAAAGATTATGAAATAGTAAAGGATGTTATTATAAAGCAAATTGAGTGGATGAATAAACGACAAGAGCCGAATATAGTAGAGTATTATCCACGACTTGAGGAAATAATAGATTCAATGGAGCAACAATTCCCAATAGATTGATAGATTAATGAAGACTTGGCAGAAGATAGTTGGCTTGATAACATTTATCGCAATATTCATCGTTGGCATATTGACGTGGATTAATGCCTATGTAGATGCAAAGTATATTATTGAACCATACAATATAGACATAATAGAGGAACGATACTATATGTATATAGATGGTTTGTCCACTCTGATGTGGATAACCTATTTTTTATCCCTTGTCCTGTTCATTATTCTCTGGAGGAAAGGAGGTAAGCGATGAAATTTAATTGCGAAAAAATTCCTAATTTCAAACAATTATATCTGATATTTACATTTTGCAATATATTTTTGTTCGTTTATATTGTGGTGTGTGCTATCGTAGATTCGTTTCACTTATGGCCTCGGGGTGATTTAATGTCTATTTGGATGCTGATTGCCTTATTGATACCTTCAGGAATCTTATTAAGAATAAATTATTTTATAAGTGGAAAAAAAGACACACTAAGATACCAGTTTCTACTGAGTTGCTTATTCATCATATATAGTCCTTTTTATTCATTCCGGGTACTGAAAAAAGGTTGGATTAAATAATAGGAAACTCCCCATGCTCACGCACAGGGAGTCCCGGTTTTTGGCAGCAAAGAAATTGTCCTATCGAGGGCGGATTATTCAGCCTTGTTGTTGGCGGCTTCCAGCGAGAGTTTGCGGAAGCGTTTAAGCAACGGCTCCAGTTCGAGGGATGCGCGACGAGCGCGGAGTCCGGCAGCCCTGTTGCCCTTGTCGAGCTGGGAGGCGGCGTCTTTCAGGAATGTAGATGTGAGTTTTTCGATCTGATCAAGTAGTTCTTTCATCGTTGTATTCAGTTTAGGGATTTATAAAAGAGGTATTTCAAAAGAGTTTACGACGCACTGTGCGTCGCGGTCGAGGATAAACCAGTATTCCGAGCGGTATGGAGAGCCGCTTTCCGACAGAGCCTCATACTCTATTTTCACTTTCCAGCCGGAGAACGGCTTGCGTGGAGCGTCAGGAGTCTCAAAGCCCACCATCGAGCGTAGAGCGGACATCGCCGACATCTGGCGGCCGACAAGCTCGGAAACGGTGTTGTCCTCAAAATCGAGGTTCTGAAGACCGTCTGTCCGGGACATGACCTGTTCGTTGACTTTCATCATCGACATGGCTATCGCCATTTTCTCGTCGTTGTTGATGTAGTTGCGGCCGAACACACTGTCAGGCTTGCTGACCGCTATGACCTTTACCGACTCCGGATTATCCACCGAGGCCATCAGTGCCTTCTCCGCCACCGACTGCGCCCGTTTCGACGGCTGGCCGAAGTAGTGGAAGGCATATCCTATGCCGCCCCACATAGCCACACAGCTTATGAGCAGTATGGCGAGTTTCGTTCCCGGCTTCATACCTTGATAACCTTTAGTTTGTCGGGAGATAAGCCGAGTTTGCGGCGATAGACAGAGCCATTCTCGCCGAACATCTCGACCTCGTGGGATGTGACACCATCGGCACATATCTCTCGCACTTCATCGAGCGTCATGAGATGCCCGGCGATATTGCGCCATATCACGAAGTCGCAGGGGCTTCCCTCCTGCCGGTAGTTGGAGCAGTTGAAAGCCTTTGCGCCCACGCGGATCTCGCCGCCGCAACGGGGGCAGTGTGCCACCACCGACTCCATATTGATCGAGCCGTCAGCCGCCATGACAAGCACGGTCGGAAAAGTCTTCCACTCCTTTGTGGCGAAGCCGTCGAGCAATATGCTCCGCTTCTCCAGCAGTTCCGCGACCTCGGCATCCGCCATCTTGCGGTTGCCTATAACCCCGTTGATGAAGAGTCCGCACTTGCCGTCCTCCCCGGTGTTGTTCTCACAGCGGTAGCCCTTGCAGGTCTTCACCACATTGCCGCCGCACACAGGGCAACGGCCGATAATCTTTGTTTCTGTATCCATGTAAAAAATGTTGTTGATAGTTCGTTTATCTGTATTTTATCGTGTTCCACTCCCACACAAGGGTCTCCGCGATAGCCTTTCCCGACATAACCGAGGCCCAGCCGTCGGGGTCAAGCGAGAACCACAGGTCGTTCCATGAGAGAGTGCGTATCTGCCACGCCAGTAGCCACAGGTCGGTGTTGATTGTCTCCAGACGTGTCACCACCTCGTTTGCCACATAGTACCTCTCGGCGGAGTTGAGCAGGTTGACTTTGTGTTTCTCCTTGTTACCGTCAGCACCGGTCACGGTGTAGCTCCCCGAAGTGACAAGTTGTTGCATGAAGGGATAGAGAGCAGCCATCTGCGCTGCCGCGTCAGTCAGTTCATCGGACACCAGCACCGCTATGGCCGTGCCTTTCAGGTGGCCCGGCACCGATTTACGCAACAGGTCGCAGTTCTTGGGTATCTCCGTCAGCACCAGTTCTCCGGCACGCTTTATCTGATAGAGATTCTGCATGGCACCCTGGGCGTTGGAAAGATACTCAAGCATCTTGTTCTCCACGGAGTGAACGCGGTCGAGGGCGACAGTCACGGCGGCTTCAGCCGCGATGATCTTCTCCTGGGTTGACTTGCGCTTCTTGTGGATATTGTTAAGCTCCACAGTCTGCGCTATTACCGCCGCCGTGAGCGTCGGGTCGGTCTGTTGCGCCATCATGTCCGCTCCCGGAATGACAAGGAGGGAAAGAGCGAGCAGAACTGTTTTCGGTTTGATAGTCTTCATCGGTCAGTCATATTTTTAAGCCGGAGGCGCGTTGCTCGGCGAGGTTATCGTCACGGTCATGTTTGGTAGGGAGTATCTTGATTGAGGAGCGATTACCCAACAGGCAGTCGTTCCAGTCCTTGAAGTCCTTAGGCGGCTGCCACTGCCCCATGCGGTAACGCACGGAAATATGCGGTTCAAACTGAGTGTAGGCGGAGCGGTCGGGCGACACCGGAAAACTCTTGCCTTTGGCCTCCACCATCAAGCCCTCCGGCGTCTTGGTGATTTTGAGTGGAATGTCCTCGACAAGAGCCATGAGGCGGAGTCCATTGATGCGTCCGGCAAGGTCGTTGTCGAAGCAGTCGTAGGCACGGGCGTTTGGGAAACGCTCCATAACGCCCAGTACCTGACGGTCGGAGAACGTGCCGCCAAGGGAGACAAGGGCGATGTCCTCGCCTAACCGTGGACGGTTCAGTTGGAAAAAAGCCATAGCGTCAAAGGCGGATTCACAGAAGAACACATGACGCACGAGTCCGTTGTTGCCGTGCGACAGGTCGGCCACCCACGCCGCCGTTGAGGAATTGGTGCCGGCGGCCTTTGACTTGTAGCCGCCCATGCCACGGATCTCATATCCCACAGTCTTGTCGCTCCCGGCTTCCGTGTAGGGGAAGCCGATATTGTAGCCGTTGAAATTCTCGTTGCGCCTGTCGGACACAAGGGAAATGAACGGGGCGAGAGCCTTGACCGTATCTGCCGACAGTCCGCGCTGTGCGAACAGCCGGGGGATATTGGCCGCGTCCAGTTCCTTGACACGGTAGCGCGAAGGGTCGAACACCTGAGGCGCGGATGCCGAGCGTACATAATCCCTGTCACGGTCATAATCCGGCTCCGGCATATTGGCGAACTGCGCCATCACTTTCGCTATCTTCTGCCATTCGGTTAGCCCGATGACATTGAACGATGAAAGGTTCTCGCGTATGAACGACACCACGTCACCCTTTGAGCCGTCCCGCCGGAAGAAAGTCTGCGAAGCCTTGTCGCGGCGGTTGCTGACGATGATGGTGTCACGCTTGTCGCGTCCCTCGCCCAGCACAAGCTCGATGTACCGGCCCACACCTGCCTTGCGGTCGAGGCGGTAGCCGAGTGAATAGGCGACATCATCAATACCCACACGCGATTTAAGTTCCTTGAACTTGACCTTATAGTCAGCCGGTGCCATTGCTTCAGACGATTGAGAGTGACTTGGAGGCGCGGCGGTCGATGCCGGCTATCTCCGATTCATAATTCTTGCGTATCGCGCTTCCGAGGAATATATCTTTCTCGCGTTGGTCGGTGAGCTGGAAATACATTCTCGCAGTTGAACGCTCGATGGGCTTCATGCCGAGATCGACACCGTTGTATGAGGCACGCAGGGCGAAGTCGCCGGAGCGTGTCTTGATTATGGCGGCGTTCTTGAACGGGCATATCTCGTCCTCCAATGGAGCCATCAGAGGGTCGTTCTTCGCCTGATAAGGCTGTTCGCCGCGCGATATGCGCTGTGCGTCCACACGGTCGAGTATCATTTCCGAAGCCTTGTTGACATCGGCCATCACGGACACGATGAACTTCGGCTCCTGCCGGAGCGCGCCTATCCAAGAATCGAGGTAGGCCGCCGAGTTGTCTGTGACTTTGGAGTCAAAGCCCATAGAGTGGCTTATCATGGCTGCTGTAAGTTCGGCCACCAGTTCCTCTTTCGCATATTTCGGGTCGCCGAACTTCGCGCCCGCCTCACGGTTGAGCCTTTCGGGTGTCATGGTGGAGTGCGTCATCTCGTGTAGCATTGTCGAGTAGAACTCCATGCCGTCGCGGTATATGTCCTCCGGAGTCGTGCCCTTGTTGAACTGCTGCTTCATGGGAAGCACGACAATATCACGCGAGGGGGAATAATACGCGCCTTTCTCCTTGCGGTCGGCCTGTATGGGACAGAGCCATGTCTGCTCGGCAACCATGCGGTCGAGTGCGCCGTGGGCGTACATACCCTGTGTGTCGCGCATTTCAGGCACCTTGAAGCGGTCGAGTAGTTTCTGCACCCTCTCAGGCTGTGCCTCTCGGAAATTGGTCTGGTCGATGTTGTAAACCGGGAACGCCTTGACAAATGGTATCACGTCGAGATTTTTCCGCTCGTCACGGCTCATGGCGCGGTACTCGTCGGAGGATATTCTCTTGCCGTCCTTGTCTCGTACCATCATGTCCCAGTATATCACCGGAAAGGCTTTCTCTCCTTTGAGGACATGGGCCTTGAAGTTGTGTGCCTGCTTGAATGTGAGGAACACGGGAAGCTCGTAGCCTTGCGCCGCCGTGTGCAACTGGAGGAAAAAGGAGTTTGAGCCGGAGTAGTTGCGTCCCATGATGTTCTGGGGCAGGCCGGCGGAAGAGGCTACGCCGATCCAGCCCTTCTCCCAGTCCGAGCCCTTCATCTTCTCCATACGCTCGATCATCATCTGGGCGAAGCGGTCGAGGGCCTGCTGGCCTGAACTGTTGGACGCGCCGTTAGTTCCAGATGCCATAATCCTCGTCGTCTATCAGCTGACGCTCCATCATGTCGATCTCGGTCTCATCGTAGTAGAACTCGGCGGATTCCTCCGAGGGTTCGATGCCGTGAAGCTCGCACCATTCGAGATAAGACTCCGCATTGTCGCTTTCAAGCATGAAGCGGAGGAAGCCGATGTTGCCGTCCTGAAGGAGCTGCACAAGCTCGTCATATTCTAATTTTTCCATAGTGGTATTCTTTTAAGTGTTGTTGGGAAACGGTTTTACATTTTCATGGAGGCTGATTTCTCCATAGAGAGCGGGGCGGCGAGCTTGGTGTTTATCTCCTCAGTGAGATATTTTGCGGCTATCTGCTCGCGTGTGGCGGTCTTCGTCTTGAATAGAGAATAGCCGTCGTCAAAGGACAGCTCCTGACGGGAAGTGCGTCCGCGTCCTTCGCCGAGGTCGGCCGACACCTTCCACTTTCCATCTTCCTTGTCCTTTGCGACACGGATACCTTTGGGGTCGATGCCCTCCGGGAGCCTGAACTGCTCGTAGTGGGATTGCAGGTGCAGACGGTCGCCGAAGTTGCGCTCCACAAGCTGTCCGGGAGTTGCCACGCGGTCGAAGTATGCGTTCAGGTCCTCGCGTGAGGCGGTTGTTGACATCTTCTTGTCTCCCACCTGTGCGTAGAACTTATATTTGCCGTAGTCGGCGCGGGTCTCGTCGGTCTCCTTATAGACATTGAACTTGTCGATAGTTAGGTTGCCCTCGGGGCCGGGCAGCACATTCGCCACCTGATAGGAGACATCGGGCACCCTCGGCATGAGTTTGGTGGGATAGTAGCGTTCCATGAGCTGCGGCACCGTGAGTTCTTTCTGCTGATAGGCGGCGAGGTCGGCCGGATCCATCTTCTGCGGCTTCAACTGTTGGCCGTTGATCTTGGCGGTGAAATACCAGTCCTCCGGGTTGGTCTTGCTCTGGTAAGCGTGACCATGTGTCACCTTGTCTCCGTTGACCGTCACCATCTGAGGCTCACGGGGCTTACGCTCGGCGGCTTCGCCCTGGGTGGCGGATTGGGATTCTGATTTCTTCTCTTTCGGGGTCGTTTCATCGACCGCGCTCTTTGTGGTCTTTACAGGCTCCTCCTGGGGAGTCTTTTCTTTCTTTTTTCTTGGCATATCGGATTCTTTGTTAATGGGTTGTTGTGATGTAGTCTCCACGTGCTTCGCCTCCTGCTCCTTTTTCTTCTGCTTGGGGTCTTCAAGCTGTTCGCATATAGCCACTCTCATTCCGGCTCTTACAAGCCGTGGAAGATAAGTGTCGAGTGCTTCGTGCGGGAAGGATGCCACATCGACATTCTTTTCTTTGCCGACTGTACGCGTGGAGACTGGTGTACCGAGAATTTCCGACACCTTTTTCGCGTCCTGACGGTAGATTTCGTATGTGTTGCCGGTGCGGAAAAGTAGCAAGGCGTCGGGGTGTTTCTCTTTCATGCGGTCGAACTGATCCATTACGGAGAGTTGGCCCGGCTCTTTTTTTCTTGAAGCTGCCATGTGTGTCAGCGTTTGATGCGGGATTTCCGTTCCTCTTTCTGCGTGGGGTCGAGGCTGATGGCACGTTCCTTAGAGTCATGCTCGACAACTTTCTGATATTCCCAGCGGTTCTTGTCGGTCATTACCAGTCCGAGATATTCGGGGTGCTGCTCGTCATAGCGGAGTTTCTGCTGTCGCTCCCACTCCTTGAGGTCGCCTTTTACGACCTTGAAGCCCTGCGGTTCCTTGAGGTCGATGCCGACCGATACCTTTTCGCCTCCTACCGACAGTTCCACCGGCTTGCCTTCGCGTGCCTGCTGTTTCTGCTGGGAGCCAAGCTCGATATCGTTGACCTTTTCCATGTCCTTCAACTTCTGCTCAATCTGCACCTCGGTTATGCGGCGGTGGATGATTGACTTTGTTTCCGGGTCGAGCTGGAGATACTGCTGAGTCTTCTCGCCGTTGATGTCGATGGCTTTCTGCAACACGTCGCCACGGCGCAATGCGTCAAGTTCCTGTTGCGACAGGCGAAGCTCGTTGTTCCTGTCAACCGACAGTTCACGCTGCACGGGATATGCGATCAGCGTGGGATTGCCGTCTTTGTCGGCCGCGAGCTGGAGTTTAAGGGGTAATGAGATAACCATGCCATTCCCGGTGTCGATAGACACCTGCAAAAGAGGCGTGACCTCCCCCTGCATCAATTTTTGCTTCACGTCCTGCGGAAGCATATCAGCTTTCTCCCTGTCGATACCCAAAAGGGCGAGTTTTTCATAAGGGAGCGTGTCCTGCTGATTTTTGTTCGGAATTTCCATGTCAATGAATTAGAGGTTATAAATTTGCGGCGTAACCGCTTGTCGGCCTCAAAATTATCCCCACATGATTGCTAAATTTGAAATTCCGAACATTTTTGTTGCGATGGCTTGTGCAGTTTTCTGTTCACAGTATGCCGCAGCCCAGTTTTACACCGTCACAAAAGATTCTCCTGTGACGGTTGAAATGCACAAGAGAGGAGTATATAACGCTGACAATAAGAATGATAGCGCACTGCCTCAAATATCATCAATCCCGGAGACGGTTATTGGCGTAAAAAATATGCCACAAACGCTATCTGCAAGCATTGTCACCACATCAAAGTCACATTTCCAGCAAGCACCCGTCAGTTCCGGACTACCGGATCTGACCATTCCAAACCTGATTGCCGAGATTGAAAAGAACGGCATAAAATATCCGAAGATAGTATTGGCACAGGCAATACTTGAAACAGGCTGGTTCAAATCCCCGGTCTGCCGCAACAAGCACAATCTATTCGGGCTTACCAATCCACGGACAGGTAAATACTACGAGTTCAACCATTGGACTGAATCAGTCAAGGCCTACTACACAAAATTGCAGTACCGATATAAGGGAGGAAATTATCTGCTGTGGCTGAAAAAGATTGGCTACGCTGAAGATCCCGGCTATATCCGTGCTGTGATTAGTGTATTGAAAATGCTATAATGTGCTAAAAGCGTTGACCCTCAATAAAAATATAGCAGGGCTCGATTAAATTTTGTAATTTTGTATTTCAATCGACCGAATAATATGCCCCGACGGAAAATACCATATACGAAAAGAGCCACTACGCTCGATGAACAATTAGAGAAACTTAGGCGACACGGAGTTATCATATCCGATGAACCTAAGGCTAAAGAGTACCTTGCCGATATTGGTTATTACCGGCTTGGTTTCTATCTATTCCCTTTTGAGCAAACTTATCCTCATCTCGATCATCGACGTCAGCACATGGTTAATCCCGGAACAAGGATTGAGGATGTTGTGGCGTTGTATTATTTCGATATGGATTTGAGGAATATCCTGAACAAATATTTGTCAAGGATTGAGGTCGCTATCCGAACAACCATCATCTATGAACTTTCCAATAAATATAATTCAAACCCTACATGGTTCGTCGATCCGAATGTTGTATCAAGTGATTTTATAAGGAAGTTCCCGAATGAGGCATATCGTTCAATCAAGAATAAATTACCGATACAACGACATCATGCCAAGTACCTCGGACAATATGCCCCGGCATGGAAGACTATGGAATTTATGACATTCGGTAATTTGGAAGTTCTTTATGACAGTCTGATTTGGGATAGAGATAAAAGTCTTATCAGTTCTCACTTCAGAGAATTTGCTATCGAAACATTCAAAAGTTATCTGACCGCAATTCGAGAAGTCCGCAATGCTTGTGCGCACGGTAATGTGGTATTTGGAATGACGCTATCAAAAGGTATCAGGGCAGGACAAGCCTGTCCGTCTTTTAGCGCGAATGAGCAACAGTCGTTCAAAGGGGCGTTGCGTGTTGTTGACTATATGCTGAGACAAGTATCAGTTAACAGAGCAAATGATATGTGGAATGAGTTGTGGTCTGCTACCTCGCGCCTTTATAAAAAGACACCAACCATTCGTACTGTAATAGAATCCCAAACAGGTATAATACCACAAAAAAACAGATGTTTTCTGCACCTATTAAGGTCATTACTCAAAAAGATTGTTAAATTTGCGAGAAAAAAACGCTGACGATTTGTTGTATTGGAAAAGTATTACTACCTTTGCGATACGAAAGTGTATTTGGATGGCCCCGATGCTGCCAACTGCACTATAAACAAGATTAAATCGAGTCTGGCTCCACGGGTCAGGCTCGTAACTTTTTTGTACGTTCAATAAAAAAGAGCTAACTTTGCTCTCACAAAAGTGCCGATACTGATTTTAGTCTCAGTACCCGCACTATAAAAGGATTAAGAGGTCAAGCATCTGCTTGGCCTCGCCTTTTAATCTCAACTTTTCAATCGGAATATTATTTGGTTCTCAGCAACTCCAGATACTTGCGGTAAAGGATATGCTGTGTGTTACCGGGGCGATCGGGGAACATCCTTGTAGGGGCATCCTCCAATGGTACCCATGAAACGCCGTCAACCTCTGACGATGTGGAGAAGTCTGCTTTCTTGACAATGCCGATATAGGCGTGCATCAACTGTTCTCGCTTGTCAAACCAATGGGTGCCCTCATATATCAGATTCTCTACCGTCAGTCCAAGTTCTTCCTTGACTTCGCGTGTTGCAGCTTCCTCTGCATTTTCGCCCGGTGTGATATAACCGGCGACAAATGTCTCATATTGGTCGGATATATACGACTGCTTGAGAAGTGCTATCTCATGCAGCTCGTTAACGACCATGACAATCACGCAACTTGAAAACGAATCGAACCAATACCGCTTGCAGTTATCACAGTACGGCACAAGCCCATCATCACCTGCTTGCTGTCCTTTGAGTTTTGCGCCACATTCGGGACAATATTTATATCTCATATCTCAATCCCAGTCATTAAGGTTGGCTATTATGCGGTCGATGTCACTTTCATCGAAAATCTCCGGCTGTTTCTCGTGACAATTATGGCAATGACATTCGTCCTCACAATGGTCGTTACAGTCGGGCGTCAGTTCTTCAACCGCGCTTTCGCCATATTGGTTTTCCTGTTCCATATCACTGACCCACCTCCTTCTTGAACTCGGCCGATGGTTTGAAGAACGGTATATTATGAGCCGGAATTACTATTGTGGTATTCTTTGAAATGTTGCGTGCTGTTTTTTCAGCACGTTCCTTAACTTGGAATGTGCCAAAGCCACGGAGATATACGTTCTCTCCATGTGCGAGGCTGTCTTTTACAACAACCATAAATTGCTCAACCACCGCGAGAACACTTGCCTTGTCAATTCCTGTGGTCTTCGCTATCTCATTTACAATTTCTGCCTTAGTCATTTTGCGTACTTATCTGATTTAGACTGCAAATTTACTAATTTTTGAGGAGATTGCCTATAAAAAAGCCTGTCCGAAACGAACAGGCTGAGACAGGAACGGGTGTCTTCACAGATGCCATATCCTGCTGCGGTAGGCTTTGAGTTCTTCTTCTGGAAACTCCGCTATCGCTTTGTCAAATTCCTGGAGGATTGCGACCTTGTCATCGGGCAACGCTCCGGTGATTGGTACCGTATTGGATATATGGTGTCCCATAAGGTTGACCTTGATTTTCAAGCGGTCAATGAGAGTTCGCATCTCAATCAGTCTCTCAATCTCAGGTTCTTCCTCATACGAGCCATCAAGCACTTCCTGATATAGCTGTGACTCAGGAAAGACAGTCAATGAAACGATATTGATGATACAGGGGTGCAGTTTGTTAAGCACATCTGCTGTGGCGATTGCACTTTCAACTCCTTTTCCCTTTCCTCCAAGTCCATTGAGGTAGAACACGTTGTAGTGTATGCCAGCTTCATCAAGTTTTGACAACTGTTCAAGAATATCGTTGGCATGATAGCCTTTGTTCATTCTTTCAAGAGTAGGATCATGTGCGGTCTCGATACCGATATTAATACTGTCGAGCTTCATGTGACGCAGGTTCTTCAACTCCTCTACCGATTTGGTCGCAATATCAGTCACGCGGGCGAACATTCCGAATGAAATCAAGTGAGGAAGATACTTGCGTAGAAGTATGGCAATATCCATCAGTTTATTATAACTGAGTGCAAACGGATTGGCACCTGTCAGATAAACACGGCGTGCCCTTGGTTGCCACTGCCGGATTACCTCCAGGTCCGCTTCCACCTCCGACAATGGCGACATACGGAATGGTGTGCCGTGATACAGGCTGCAAAATTTGCACTTGTGCCATGTGCAGCCCGATGTGATCTGGAGCGACTGCGAGTTTGCCTCGTATGGCGGTCGCCACACCTGCCCTGTGAAATGTAGTTCTGGATATATCATATCTCGTCGATTTTTATTAACTTTGTAGTGCAAAATTAGGTGAGAATCAGAGCCTAAACAACAACTTACCGAAAGGTTTGACCCTTACCGAAAAGTTTGTTTTACTCATTTTCAATCCTTTTCAATAGACACGAAATGGCAAAAAAATTAGACTACGAATATTGCAAGGCCGCTCCGATGCTTGAATGGCTCGGTAACAAATGGGCGTTGGTCGTTCTCGTGAAGATTTCCGAGAACGAACCGGTGCGTTTCAATGAGCTATACCGCAATATCCCGTCTGTGTCCGAAAAAGTGCTGTCGCAGGTATTGAAACAACTTACGACTGACGGCATAATCGAGCGTCAGCTTTACCCGAATGTGCCACCGCGTGTTGAATATTCCCTCACAGATTTAGGCAAAACACTATTGCCTCATGTCGAAGCGTTAATCAAGTGGGGACAGGACAACTTTGAGCAGATAATGATAAACCGACACAATAATGAGTAAGGCATCCAATAGAAAACTTATAAGATGGATAGGCATAACTCTTGCGGTTATGTTCATTCTGCCACTGGTTGCGGCAAAATGCGTTCCACCGGATTTCGGAATGGCCGTATGTATTTTGTTGTTTTATATTGTGAACCCATTTTACTGCCTCGTTATTGGCATATTGGCTGGCAATAATATGAGAGGGCGATGGGAACTTCCCATTATTTCAGCCGTGATAATTCAATTAGGTACTTGGTTATTCTTTGATATGTATGACCCTGTATTCCTACGATACACAGCAGCCTATCTATGTATTGGCGTCCTTGCAATGCTGATAACTAACTATATAAAAAGAAAATAATATGCCCTACATATCCATCGAGAGCGGAAAACTCACCGCAGAACAAAAGAAAGAATTGATTGATCGGCTTACAGCGACAGCCTCAGAGATAACCCATATTCCGGAGCAGTTCTTCACTGTAACAATCAAGGAACTGCCAGATGAAAATTTCGGCATCGGCGGCAAATCCATCGACGAAATAAAACGTAATTACAAGCGATGAAACTTACATTACGACCCTATAAACCATCGGACGCAGCGATAATCACATCTTGGATAAAAGACGAGTATCGTATGCGCCAATGGTGCGCCGACAGATATAAGAGTTATCCTGTCACGCCCGAAGATATGAATTGTTTTCACAGTCGGTTTATGGACGGTGAAACGTCTCGCGCTTTAACGATGTGTGACGGTGATGAGGTCGTTGGATATATCACCCTGCGCATACCTGCTGAAGATAAAGCGGAGCAACGTTTAGGCTTTGTCATTATTGATGATTCAAAACGAGGGCGTGGACTCGGAAAAGCTCTTGTCAGTATGGCCACAAACTTTGCATTTGAAAAATTGGGAGCCTCAAAAGTATCGCTGGGAGTCTTTGAAAACAACTCAGCTGCGATACATTGCTATGAAGCAGTGGGCTTTCATCGTGTTTCAAAAGCGGAGCCAGAAAGTTATGTCTGCCTTGGTGAAACATGGAAATGTATTGAGATGGTGAAATATCTTATTCCCTAAATTTCGATTGCATGACACCCGTAAATATCCTCGACATCAAAGACAGGGCGCAGTTCCGACAGTGGCTGATTGAGAATCATGCCACAGAGCGGGAGTGCTGGGTGGTGGCGAAGCGTGGTAAAACTCAGCCGGAGGACGCGCTCTGGTATCTTGATGCCGTCGAGGAGGCTCTATGTTTCGGGTGGATTGACTCTACATTGAAAAGCGTCAACGGCGAGCCGCTGCAACGCTTCGGACCGAGAACCAAATCCGGCAAATGGACTGAACTCAACAAGGAGCGATGCCGCAGGTTGGAAAAATTAAGACTGATGACCGAAAGCGGGCGCAAGGCTTGTCCCGACCTCAATGCAAAATTTGAGATTATGCCGGAGATTATCACTGCCTTCAAGAAAACTCCCTTTGCTTGGGAGAACTTTCAGGCTATGCCGTCACTCTACCAGCGGGTGAGGATAGACAATATCCACAGGGTAAAATCAAAGCCTGAACTGTTCAACAGTCGCCTGCAAAAACTGATCGAGGCAAGTGCCAAAGGTGAAATGATTGGCGACTGGCACGATTTCGGCCGTCTGTTGGATTATTGACTATTCTTCAAATACCTCGTTACGGTTTTCAAGTTCTGCCTGCCCCATTCGGAGAGTTGATTGAGAATAGGGATAAGTGATTTACCCAGTTCGGTAAGTTCATACTCGGTGCGTGGTGGAACCTCAGCATAGAGTATTCGCTTGACAAGCCCGACAGATTCGAGGGTCTTCAGATGTCCTGAAAGAACTTTGGGAGATATGTCCGGGATTGCACGGGACAATTCATTGAACCGCATGACTCCGAACTCATTAAGAATGACGAGAAGAAGCATCGACCACTTGTTGGCGAAGTGAGCTATTACGTTGCGCATGGGGCACGTTGCCACACACGAATATTTTTCTGAAATTTTTTCGGTCTTCATCTTGTTGATACTGACTAAAAGTGAGTTTGAAGTAAGTGGCTACTTTCAAAGTAACCTCTTGCGGAGCAGTGTTTTGATATATAACTTTGCACTATCCAAAGGGTAGCTGTTATCCTTTGCAAAGTTAACAAAAACATAATGAATACTCAAATTATGACTGAAACCAGTATCAAAATTCCGGCATCGGTTAAGCCTGAGGGAAAGGCTACGTTTGTGATGCTCGGAACCGGCTTTGACGAGATCGAAGCCATCGCGCCTGTGGATGTGATGCGTCGTGCAGGAATGGAGGTTTATACCGTATCAATGACGGAGAACCGTCTTGTAAGAGGTGCAACTGGAAACAATATTGTAGCAGACATGACGGTTGCTGACCTTAATCCCTCGCAGATTGACTGGCTCGTATTTCCGGGCGCGGACAAAAGCGAAGCTGCCGTAAATCTCGACAAAGAACTTCAGAACATCGTAACGGCACATTGGGAGAATGGTGGCAAAATCGCCGCAATCTGTGCAGCTCCGGCTCTCGTTCTCGGCCCGCTCGGAATTATCTCAGGAACTCCGGCAACAGGTTATCCATTCCTGAAAGATGAGTTTGAAAAGAACGGTGGCACATATTCCGATGATAACGTGGTTATCACTGACCGTCTCATAACCTCGAAAGGCCCCGGCACCACTCTTGAATTTGCCCTTGCCGTAGTCAGGATAGCAAAGGGTGAAGAAACGGAGAAAGCCCTTCGTGAAGGCATGGTCATCATGTAATTTCATGTAATAATCCGGTTCAAATGACAAAAATAAAAATTGTCACCAATCGGGAAATCTCTGAAATGCACCTGACTATACGATTTATCCTTATATATGCTTCATGTAATGGATAATCCAAAACCAAAAACACTATCGGTAATTTTGCAGAAGTTACCGATAGTGTCTTTATTCGTAGTAGAGATTATCCTTAGTAGATCAACTGAATAGCGATAGCAACATCAGATGTGCCGGATAAATGGCGTAGAAGCTGTATTTGGACGGTTTACTACGGATAAAGCCACGGGTGCCGTCATATAGGAAAATTATTCCGGAGGCGAGCAACGCACCGGCTATGCCGTAGTGAGCCATCAGGGGAAAAGTGAATATAATCTGAAGAATAGCCTGCGAGGGAAAATGTGTCGATGAACGCTCCAGCCACGGACGCATAGTCTGGTGCCGGAGAATGTAGAACATCGCTATCATCAGAATACCGCGCCAGTCATAATCCGTTCCGAGCCACCATGTCAGAACAGCGATACCTGCCACGCCGATGAACGACAGCGGCCCATGTTCGCACATACGGTCGAATATGGCGAGTGCCACAACTCCGAGGGAGAGAGTGAACATGACATTATGCGTGCCGTCCGCTCCGTTGAGCAGATACCACGGCAATTCGCTGACTACACCGGCAAGCACAAGTATCAGAAAATATCTCATGCGGTCGCGGCTATGTGCGAACCCCTCGGCAACAAGGAAAGCGAACACAGGGAACGCTATCCTGCCGAAGCATCGCAGACAGTCGTACATCGGAGTGTCCGACTCCATAAGGAAGTAGGCGCAATGGTCGGTCACCATCGAGAGAATGGCGATAATCTTCAACGCACTCCCGGATAAGCGGAGCGAGAGGGGAACGGATATTTTGGCGGTAGTTTGCATGATAAAAAATTTGTTATTCAGTACCGAGGAGTTCCTTCACCATATCGGCCACCTCCTGGTTCACACGTTTGAAATTGCGGTTGAGCATAATCTCCTTCTCACGCTCACTGTCGAAAGAATAGATTTTAGGCAACTCCACATAGTTGGATTCCTCCTCCTTGATACGTGCCATATCGAAGTGCGTCTTGCAGAAATACTTGGTTGTCTTGAACTCCTCCGAGTCCTCGATGTCGAAATGCGACAGCATCTTTTCATCTGTGGCCGTGAAGTCACGTGCCGCCTGCCCTGCAAGCCAGCCCGTAGCCATGTCAGCGATTTTCGCCGCCGGAACGAGATAGTCCATCTTCTCGGAAATGGAGGTTGAGATTTTCTGGTCGTTTATGGTGATTGATGTCGATGTCTGCTTTGCTTTACCGAAAACATCATTCTGCGCCCATTCAAGAGTCTCCTTGTTTCGTGCCGCACCCATGAATATGTTGCCGCAGGTTGTGATAATCTTCTGCATACCTACCTTGCCGTAGTCAGCCTCCAACTGCGGAAGCTCCTGAAAACCGAGGGTCACGGCAACTTTGTTGCTTCGTGCCGTGCCGATCAATCGGTCTATCTTGTGGAAGTACAGAGTGGGAAGCTCGTCAACTATGATACTGACAGGGATGTTGCCTTTGGAATTGACACGGGTTATCAGACGGTTAAGCACAAGAGCGTTCAGAGAGCCGATGACCTGTTCCTTTTCGGGGTCGTTGGCAATCACAAGATAGCTCGGACTCACCGGGTCGGAAATCTTCAAGTCAAAATCATCGCCGGTGAATACCCAATAGGCTTCAGGAGATACAAGGCGTGCTGCATTTACGCGGAGGGTACCCACCATACCTTCAAGCTGGTCGTTGGCTTTGTTCTCGTATGCGGACTTGAAGGGAGCCATCAGCGAGGCTATCTTATCGTCCATCATCAGAATGTCGAACACCTCAGAATACTTGCGGCCGAGGAACGACAGCACATGGGGCATATCCGAAAACTCACCTGTGATGGTGTCCGGCTCAACCTCGTTTCCGTTCTCGTCCTCATACCAGCAGCGGTCAATCAGTATCAGCTTACCCATGCGGTCAATATAGGAGAAGCCGTTAAGGTCAACGAACATCTTGTCCTCGTCGGTGGATACGTCGCGTCCGTTCTCGTTCACGAAGTCAAGCATGACCTCGCCGTTCTCGTCCAGAGCGTTGAAATCGTCCCAGTTGCGTATCACAAGCTCCAATTTCTTGCCCTCGTGCGATATGTAGCGTTTCAGTTTTTTCCCTTTCAGAAAACCTGTCGGGTGGAAATTTACAAAGAAATATATGATCGCCGCGAGGAAATTCTCTGCCGAGTAGGTGAAGAAAGCCTCCGAGCCGCCCTTTTTCTCGCCACCGCCCTTGTTGAGCGAGGCAAGAAGCGTGGCCGCCGTCTCCGAAGCCGCCGCGAGGTCGGGAATGTATTTACGCTGGATTGGATTGATACGGTTGGAATACTCGACATCGGTAAAATTGACTATGCGAAAACCGCAGCCATTCGGCAGGTTGCCATAGTGCAAATTCTTGCAATACTGATAGAAAAGCGTCTTGGCAAGCGTCGGGAACTTATAATCATATACCATCATGGCGAAGCCCTTTCTTGCGTGCTGCCTAATGAACGGATCTATGATGCCGAAAGACTTGCCGGAGCCGGGAGTACCCAATACAATCGTGCCTCGGAACGGATTGATAATGTTGATGTAGCCGTTGTGCATACGCTTTTTCCAGTAGAATATCATCGGGATGTTCACTGAATAAGGGGTATTGACCTCCTGACGGGACTGTTCAAAAGATTCATTCTCAAAATTAAACCTGTCCTCGCCGACCTTGTGGTTGTAATACTTGGCGATACCGTCAAGTCCCTGGTGAACGAGCATGGTGCCGACCACCGAGCAGAAGGCATACAGGACACGGCTTGCCGGGAAGCCGAAGAGCGACATACCCCATGTGCCGTGATGGAAAATGAAGCACAGTCCCACGAGAGTGAGACCTGCAAGCACCGGATATACCACCATAGTCTTCAGATTGAACTTCAACGCCTTTTTCGCTTTGGTGCCGATACAAACCACACAGATGCAGACAAGCTCGGCAACTTTGCACCCGGCCACGGAGTTGAACACCTTGAAGCGTCCGAGCAGGTCGAGTATGAACTGCGTCACGCGGTTGTCAGCCGTGATAGGCAGGTTCATCACAATCTCGATAATCAGGAATATGTAGATACAGCTACGGAAGTAGTTATACATCTGTTGCTGTTCCTTTGTTTCTTCAAAAGCCATAGTCTGGGAACTTATATGGTAGAATTATTGTTTTTGTAATACATTTACACTAACTTTGCAGTATAAAATAATATGGATATGGAAATAGCACTGAAAAAGAACCAGAGCTTCCGCCTTTCAGTGGAACTCATTGAAAGATTGAAGCAGCTTGCAAAACGGCAGAACCGCAGCCTTAACAATTATGTTGAGACTGTTCTACTTGATGCCGCCTACCACGAGCCTAATGCTGTTACACTTGAGGCAATGGAAGAGGCGGCAAGCGGACGTCTCCGCAACGAGCCGGCCCTGAATCTTTCCTCGATTGAGGCGATGGAAAAATCCATGGGATTATGAAAAAACTCAAACCCGGCACTCAATACAAGAAAGACTACAAGCGTTTCCGCAATAATCCGAAAAAGGTTGAAAAACTGTTCAGGATTCTGGAGTTGCTACAAAATGAGGAGCCGATACCGGAAGAAAACCGGCCTCACCCTCTGACGGGAAATTATGCCGGCCACATGGAGTGCCATATCGAAGGTGATTTCCTTTTGATATGGTTTGACCCGGACACAGATGAGATCAATCTTGTGCGTCTCGGCTCCCATTCGGAATTGTTCGGCTGATTTCAGAACGGTATCTTGAATCCGAGCATGAGGCCGTTGCGGAACGTGTCGCCATGCAGGAAATTTACATTATTCTTCTGTATGATCGAGAACTCGCACCCATTCTGAAACACATAGTTGTATTCAAAGCCCCCCTCGATACCGATGAAAAACTTTCTCTCCACCGCTCCGAACTGAGGACCGAAGCGGACACGGAAGCTGCCGTTCTTGTAACGGTGCAGACGGTGTTTGTAGATTATGCCCCCGTCCCAATAGTACCCTTTCCAGAACTGACCCTCGCCCGATTTCCAGTGATTGCCAATCTCGCCATAGACCTCCACGGCGTTGCCGTAGGTGAACGACCTCTCGTAGCCCACGGTAGCGTTGAGAGTTGACGGGAACAGGAAGCCGGCGTTGACGGCTATCTTGTTTTCCTGCGCTGTGGCCGTGATAGAAGCCACCGCACAGATGATTGCGAACAGTATCTTTTTCATAGTGCCGGATTATTTGTAGATATGGGGTGAATAGTTAAACGGCAGATTTTTGAGTATGTCGGAGTCGAAGCCGTCGGCGTTGAGAATATCGTCATACTCCACGGTAAGGGTTATGACACGTCCGCTTATCTGGTTCTCAGATATTTCGATGCGGAGCACCTTCTCGTCCGGGAAAGTCAGCTTGTCGAGCACAAGCACGTTGCGGTAGTTCTTCTTGAACTTCCTGGCAAGGTTCAGCGAATATACCGGCGACAATTCCACTGTCTGCGAGTTTGTGGCCTTGACCTCCTTCTTGTCAGTGAGCTTCACTCGCACCTCGGCGATGTCGTATGCTATCTTCGTGCTGTTCTGAAGGGAATAGTCGATGAAGAAATAATCGCCTATCGAATAGATGTTGTTGACAATCGCCTTCATGCCGTTGGCTTTCGACACCACCTGATTGTATTTTCGGCCACTGCCATATACGGCCCAGGCGTAACGTGCCATTTCCGACTGAGGCATGGATACCTCCGGATTGATGTAGGAGTCCAACCCGGCGTATGGCACACGGTGGATAGAGGCGGCACGTGAGGGAGAAGCGGTATATACCACATCGTACTGTGCCAGATGCCGCTCGCCGATGAGTGTGAGAGTACCCATCAGCTCACCCTCGCGGTAGTGGGTGGGTACGGAGTCCGCTTCTATGAACGGCTTGATACGCACGATGTTGTCGGCGCACTGGTTGCCGATAATCTTTGTTGTGGATAAGTCCACCATCTTGATATTCTCAGGCATGACGATATGGGTTGTCACTTCCGAGTTGACAATGATCTTCTCTTTGGCTGTCGCCGGGATTGCGACGGCGCATAGCGCGAGGGTCGCTGCAATTATTCTATCTTTCATAATGGGTTGGTTGATTACCGGTTAATATGCTTCGTCTGAATTGATAAGGTAAACGATGGTGTTGTATTTGATTTTCGCCTTGTTCTTGCGGATATTGGCCGACACAGCGGAAGTCGCCGAGTTATACATATTCTGGAGAGCCTGCAAAGCGATGGCCTCGCCGGAGATTCCGGAGCCGTAGCCGCTCTCGGACTCAAAACTGATATTCTGCTGCACTGTGCTGGCACCCGCCTCTTTCATAAAATCGCGGAAAGCTGACTCCGGGACATAGAAGCCCTCCATGCCGTCGTTGTCGAACACCGAAAGATTCACTTTCAGGAACTTTCCGCCTACAAGAATTGAAGTGATGGCAGCGCGGACACGCTGTTGGCCGAAGCCGGTGACAGTGCCGTACAGATATGTGCCTTTGGCAAGCCTCACATCATGTATTGTTACATCGTCGAGCAACTTGAAGCGTAGCCTCGTGCCCTCGTGCGCCTTTGTTGTCTTGTCGATCATGGCACGGATAAGCGGAGCATCGACATTATCGGCCGAACTACCCACGGTATTGAACTTGTCGGCATTTGTCTCCCGTGATTTGAGTACAAGCAATGGGCGGTTCTTCTCACGCTCTATCTCCCGCGCCCTTGCCATGGAGTCGGCCCGGTGCTGGCGCATGGCTTCCTCCGGGTCGGACTGTCCTATGCCAAGTCCGGCCTCGATAGCTTTCTGACGCTCGTAGCTGCGCTGCTGTATCGCCTCAAGGTCGCGTACATATTCGCTCCGGGGGTCAACGGCAGGTTCATGGTCGGCAGGATTATAGCCGTCGCCGTAGGCGTATGAGTTGATATGCCGGCGCGATTCAGCAAGGGAACGCTCCAGTTCCTCCAGCTCCTGCTGCTGACGGATACGTTCGGCCTCGGCCGCGTCGAGACGGTTCAGCTCGTCCTCGGTGTAGCCGTGTTCAAGAGCCTCGCGTTCCTCCTGTTCCTCGCCGAGCGCGCCCACGGCGGTAAAGGCGTCCTCGTCACCGAAGCGGCGTGACATCTCGAACATCTTGTCACCGGGAGCCTCGGCGTTGGCCTCCGGCAGAGTGGAGTTGATACGGTCTGTCGCTACGGCCTGAGGGTCATCGCCACCGCCGCCGAAAGTCTCCATAGCGAAATATATCAGCGCACACAGCGGCACGAAAATCACCGCAGGGAAGATATACTTCGGTTGTCTGAAATTAATTCTTTTCATTGTTGTCGTTATGTTTGAGGGATTTAACAATCTGTTCGAGCTGCCTGTACCGGCGTATTATGCCTATTGAGTCGTCATGGCTCTTGTGTGGAATGGCGATAAGGGAGTCAAGTTCATGCTTGACCGCCTGACCGTCGCCGGTTATCTCCATGAGCCGTCGGCGTTGCGCCTCCTTGTTGGCCTGAATGGTGCGGAAGCCGCTGAAGATAGGCTCGACTTTGGCGATGGATTGCAGTTCCGGCTCCTGAGATTCCATCCGTGCCCCGGTCACTATGATGTCGCACAAGAGTATCATCAGCAGGGAGCCGACGACATAGCCGAAAGTCCGGCGAGGGTGTCGCGTAGCCCATGAATTGGCTTTCCTTATCCGGGCGGCCAGACGGTAGCGTGTGCCTATGGCTCCCATCTTAGGCCGGAGCCATGAGCGTATTGCGCCATGTGCTTTCCTTCGGTTGTCGCTGAAAGTCTTACGTATTGATTTCATATTGTGCATTGTGCATTAAGAATTGAGCATTATATCAATAGTCAAGGTCTTTGTTTTCAAGAGTACGCCAGTTGGTTATCATCAGTCCGTGGGGATTGTTCTGGGTACGTGGCACATTCTCCACATAGCCGGTGGTGAGCATGGTGCGTTTGAGGTCGCGCGTGCGCCTCTTGATAATCTGCGTCCCGTAGTAGCTGAACTTGCGTGTATGCTCGTCGAACTGGATAGAGTCGCAGATTATGGTGCAGACAGCCGAAGATGATATGATGTCGGAGTAAAAGCCGTTCTCGTCAAGGGCCTGCTTCTGCTTCAGGGCGGTGCCGTCAGCCATATACATGGCCTTGCCGACAGTCCACTTGATATAGTCGTTGTCGGGAGGGAGATTGAAAAAATACTGGTGGAAGAGCTGGATATGCGCTTTCGCCTCCATGATGAAATTGGCTTCAAGTCCGGCACGCTCGGCAAGGAACGGTATGTCGCCGTCAAGAATATATATCTGCTTGCGCTCCTCGGTCACGAGCGACACGCAACGCCACACGGTGAACCCGCAGATGGCGGCGCAACCTATTATGGTTGCCATTACCGTCATCATTGCGAGCCGTGTTTTCTGTTCAAGGGATTTTATCAGCATGATAATCTTGTTAGTCGGATTAAGGGGTGTGTTTCAGATTTCTTCCTGCCTGTGCGCCGATTGAACCGGCCACGTTCCGGGTCACGTTGGTGGCTTTGAGAGCCGCCGAGCCGCCCATCATCGCCGCGCCCATAGCGACACTGCCTGAGGGAGAGGCGGCACCGCTGCTGACACCGCCGGGTATAAGCCATGAGGCGACTTCGGGAACGAAGCGTATGATATAGGCCCCGACAAGCATACCCATAGCGTACATGCAGTTGGAGCCTATGCCCTGCAAACCGAGCGCGCCTATCTGCTCCCATGAGTTGACAGCACCGTGCAACAGGTGGTTGTAGGCCACCAGATCCTCCTGAAGATTATACATCAGTATGAAGTCTATATAGTACAGGCACATATAGGTCACGAAGCCCCATAACGTGAGGGAGAGGAATTTTGACATCCATTGGCTCCATGCCGAGTTCCACGGCGGAGCGAGTGACAGGGCGAACATTATGGGGCAGAACACAATCATTATCGCTATGAATATCCTCTGCGCCACAAGTATGCCGTAGTAGGACATCTGGAAAATCAGCTCCCCGACAAAGCGTATCACGTCGTTTATCCATTCGCTTACCTTTGTCTCAGCGGCCACCGCCGCACGCTGGGCGTAGTTGTTGATGGTCTCGCCGAGGTTTTCCACGTTATACACGAGTTTGTCCCACCAGTTCGCGTCCTCGCCTATGGACGCCACCTGTTTTGCAGTGGATATTGAATCCTGCACTGCACGGAGGCGTTCAAGGTACTCGCCTTGCTTCTGGGCCACTTTCAGCTCCAGTGCCGCGACCTCCTTGTTCTTCGCCATAGCCATTGACTTAGTGGTGGCTTCCAAAGACTTGCCTGGCATCTGGAGAGCCGAGCATATCCATGATGAAGATGATATGCACATTGATATGCCTATGATGCGGAGCAGCTTCATCACGTCCATGCCTCGCCGTCCGAGCATCATCATCCAGCACTCGTATGAGCCTACGCACAGGGCGAGCAACAGTCCGAGCATACGGGCGAAGCTGATTGTATCGCCTAAAATCGCCACATTCGGAAACGCCTCCATCGCCACAAGCAGCTTGTCGAGGCTCTGGTCGATAGCCGGAAGCCCCATTGTGCAGAGTATTGATAATAAAGTCATATAGTTTTCAATTAGTCAGGTTAATGTTAGTAGTGGGTGGCTGCCACTGCCGCGAGGCGGGCGGTGCGCGACACCAGTTTTCCCATCTCGGACTTTGCCTCCTCGTATGCCTGCTGACGCTTTGCATTCTCCAGCCCGTAGCCGACACCCTGTTTATGGATATAGGCGATATTGGCGCAGATGATCTCGTTCTGCCGCGACAGCTCGTCAACCTGATACTTCATCTTTCCCTTGCTCTTGTTAAGGCAGTAGAGAAGCCCGTCGGCGATACAGTCCTGCATACGGCTGAACTCGTCCTTGTAGATCGAATAGGTGACATCGACAGCCCGGTCAGCCTCGCGTGCCAGTTCCTCCTTGTAGAGAGATTCGACGTATGCACGCTCTTTCTCAACTTTAGAGAGTTTCTGCCGCTGGGTCTCTTCCGCCGTGACACGCACGGGCATGATGCGTTTTACATTTGATTTCTCCTCCTTGAAGCGGACGCGGTAGCCGGATTTGAAGCCGGCCCACTTCCAGTACATTTCCGCGCCGGAATAATTCTTGTGCAGGAAATAATAGTACCAGTCGGGAGCGAAGCCCCACGGCCCGTTCTCCATCGACTGCCATTGCTTCTCCTTCTGGTCGTCATGGATTTTGGGCGTCTTGGCCGATACCGCCGCCGGGAGTGCCGCGATGAGCAGGGCGAGCGATAATGCGGTGATTGTTCTGAATTTCATGATCGGTATATGTTTATTGGTTCCACTTGTTGATTACCGCTCCCACAATCTCGTCCTTGACATCGGAGGTGAGTATCTCCCAGATGTAGTCAGGCTTCCAGCCGCAGTTTGTCATGAGGTAGCACCACAGGTTGGCGTTGTCGATAATCCGCCGGGCGTTCTCTATGGTGTCCTTCAACGACATGACAAGGTTCATCTTCTCGTCCATCGAGGCTTTCATGAGGTTTATGCCGGAGGCGGCCACGGTAGCGTAGAGTTTCTGGGCGTGCTTTATCTCGCGTGCTATGGCAAGGTTGGCGTCGGCATAGTACCACGCGACAAAAGGCTTCATGGTCACATACTTGTAGGTGTTTACCGTAAAGTCCTTGTACTCCTTTGTCAGCAGATAGAGTGAGCTGGCGGTCGAGGATATGGCAGCGGCGAGTATCACGTATGAGTATGTGTTGTTGAGTTTGGTGTCGAGCGTCGAGCGTACATCATTGAACTTCTCCGCCCCTTTGGTGACAAGCGATTGCTCCCCGAAGCTCGTGGCTATGCGTGCCAACGCCTGGTCTTCATCTTTCTTGACAGCCTTGTGCAGAGCCATAAGTGCCTCGAATGTCGGCAGGTCTTTCGGGAAGTCGAAGGCGAATGACTTGAAGGAAAGAAGCAGAGCCACAAGAACGAGAGTTGTAAGTTTGCGTATCATAATGGCTCCGTCATTTTATAATCCGCAGTCCGTTCCAGTTGAGTATCAGCATACCGACCTGATTCTGCATGACTTTCATGTTGGCCCAGCCCTCCGGGTCTATGGCGAAAAACAGGTCATCTTTTGTGGCGTACTGAGCCATAGCCATCATAGCCTGAACCTTGTAGCGGATTTCAAGAAGGTCGGTGTATATCCTGTTGGCTACCGTCAGTCGGTCGTAACGGTCAAGGAGATTGTATCCGTCGCTCTTGGTTGCGGCGGTGGCCTGGCCTTTGAGGGGATTCTGAACCTTGCCGTTGTTGACTATATTGATGAAGTCGGCCACAAGCTGCTGTGTCTGGGCCGTGAGGTTGCCGAGTTCGTTAAGGCAGAGAGCCTTGTTGGTGAACTTGGCCTTGCTTACGGTCTTTACCAGTTCCGGCACGCTCTTAACTATGTCGAAGGCGCACAGTCCTATCTCCACATAATATTTGCTCTCGGTGCCGAAGCCTGAGATATTCTCCATAGTCACCTTGTAGAGTTCGGTGATGGTAGCCATGCTCACGGTGTATTGCTCCAGCTTGTTCTGCTTTGCGGATATGGAGTCGAGTCTCCTGTTGTGCTGATCCTCGATGGCTTTCTGCGATGCGAGATTGGTTGTCACCGCTTTCAGGCAGTACGGGTCGATCACCACTTTCCAAGCCGAGGCAGTGCCGAAAAAGCACGTCACGCATATAATCAGCATGAGATTACGCATGGCGTATTGTGAATTATGTTTTGGATTTACCATAGCGACATTACTTTCTGTTGTTGGTTGACCTTACGGGCAAAATCAAGATAATTGGATATTCCGGCTCTCTTGCGGTCGGCCTCGATGTTGGTTATCGCCTCCTGCATGGTGCCGTAATGACGGAGATATATTTTCAGAGCCTCTTTCTCGGCCCGCTCGGTGGTGTAGGCCCAGTAACATTCCGGCGGCTCCTCGACGCCATACACATCGGAGTTCTGGCCGCGGCATATCCACACCTCTTTGAAGTAGTTGCGTCCCTCCTTGTTATTGAGGGCGTTGACTGTGAATATCTGCTGCTTCTGAATAGGCGTCAGTCCGAGTATGGCCGCTATGTCGCTGTATCTGTCCTTGAATTTCGACTGGTCGAGCAATATCTTCACATCGGAGTTGTTGATTATCGCCTCCTTAACGATGGGAGAGTCGATCACATCGTTAAGCTCCTGTGTCACCACACCGGCTATGCCGTGGAACTTGCGGACGGTCTTATACAGGAACTTTATGTACTCCGCCATAGTGGGCGAGGCTATCGCTTTCCATGCCTCCTCGATTATCAGGGCCTTGCGTCCTTTCTTGATACGCATTTTCTGAAGAAACACGTCCATGATTATCAGCACGATGATCGGGAAAAGCACGGGGTCATCCTTTATCTTGTCAATCTCAAAGACAATGAACCGCTCGTCGAAAAGATTGGTGTCAAGGTCGGAGTTGAGCGTCACCTCCAGCTCTCCACCACGGTAGAACTGTTTGAGGATAGCGGCAAAGTCTCGTATGT
Source organism: Bacteroidaceae bacterium (assembly GCA_011959205.1). Classification (GTDB taxonomy): domain Bacteria; phylum Bacteroidota; class Bacteroidia; order Bacteroidales; family Bacteroidaceae; genus Phocaeicola. Next base: position 9,958 of record BLLV01000085.1, on the reverse strand, counting down.
CGAAATGTATCTTCTCCAGCGATGTGATCTGCGGTATCCGTTCAAGGGCGAACTCGTAGTAGGTGTTGAAGGAGAGCGACGGCACTTTGAGGCGGCGTTTCTGCTCCTCCATGTGGTCTATCTGCTTGTCAATCTTCATCAGCATCGAGGTCTCGTGCAGCTCTTTCTTATATACCTCAATCTTTGAGGCAGCTTTCTCTTTCTCCGCCTCGGTAGTGGCACGGTCAACAATCATGGCCCTCAGTGCCCGGCACTGGCGGATAATCTTGTTGCGCCGTTCCTCCGAAGGGAGTATGAGGGCGCGGACGGTTGTCTTGGTCTCCGGTTCAGGGGCGTTTATCTGTTCCTCGATGTCACGCATATCGGTGGCGAACTTCTCGTAGTCGTCCTCCATCTTGGCTGCCACAAGCAATTTCTGGCGCAAGCCCTCGCGCTCCGTGTCGGAAAATGAGGTGAACGGATTGAAATATGCCTCGTAATATTCCACTATGGCCTGGTTGACAAGCATATCCTCAATTTTTGAAGGAGCCTCGTTGCCTTTGAAAATCAGGAATATCAGCGATTTGAGAAAATTCTTCTTCTCCCCGAAGTTCTGCTCATATTCCTCGCGTGTCACCTTAAACGGGTTCATCGAGATAGGCTTCTCCTTTGAGTATGAGATATATGTGCCGCCGAAATAGCCGCAAATACCCTCGTAGGAGTCGCCGGTATCGACCATCACGACATCGGTGTTCTGCTCCAACAGCTGCCTTACCACACTGTTCATGTGGAAGGATTTGCCGCTGCCGCTTGGCCCGATGCAGAAGAAGTTGGCGTTGTCGGTCATCTTCACCTTGCCCTCCTTGCCGGTTATGTCTATGCACACCGGGAGTCCCTGACGGTCGGTGTAGAATGTGGTGAGAGGCGTGTCCTCGCACCCTTTGAGGTGTTCCTTGAAGAAAAGGCACAGTGCCGAGTCCGACAGTGTGAGGAACAGGTCATAGTCGGGATTGAAGCCGTAGGCACAGCCCGGAAAGGAGTTGATGAACAGTTCCAGCTGGTTGTAGGCTGTTCGTGACGGCATTATGCCGCACTCGTAGAGTTTGGTCTCAAGAAACGATGTGACCGGTGTAACCTTGTCGGGAGGACAGCTCACGATGATGTTGAAATTGGTGTTGACAAGAAGGGAAGAGTCAACGGCGAGGATGTTGAGAACTTCCTCAATGTCGGCTTTCGCTATCTTGTTGCTCGGATCGGGCATGGAGCCGTGACGTTTCGCCTTACCTTGCAGTTTTCTGAGCAGCTTCCGCTGTCCCGGTATCTGCACCACCTGATTGAACACCACACAGTCGGCGTGGGGCACTTCGGCAAGAAATGAGAACACATCGGTAGCCACGGGATAACCGTTGACACTCATCTCGGTATATGGCTTCACTACCGAGGGGAGATTTATTTCGTCAATATCCACAAGGGGATATGAGCGGATAATGCGGCTGCCTGTCCGCAGGTATTCGTCGGAAGCCTTGAAATTTGTCATGGAGAATGGGCCGTGCTGGAAATGGAACGCCATGAAGCGGTGCAGGTACTCGTTGACCTCCGGCTTTGTCAGCTTGCGGTGGCTTATCCCTTTCTCGGTAAGGATGTCGTCAACTTTGGCGACCTTTGAATGGAAGTCGAGCCATTTCTTGGGGTCGTATTGCACGAACTGTCCGCGCTGCGCCTCCTGTGTCACTATCAGATAGGTTGTGATTTCAGTGAACTCACGGCCCTCGAAGTAATTGAAATAACTCCGGGTCAGGAACTCGGCGTCTTCGGGCACGTCGCGGTGGTAACGCTGGCGGCAGAATATGTCCTGCTTCTGCAAGGCATAGCCCTCGCCGAGCGTCTGGACGATGTTAGCCAGCACGTCCTGAAATACCATGTACCGCTCCGAGTCGGTACACAGCCGGAGAACAGGGTTTGTCATTTCAAAAATGACAGAGGGGGCCCCCTTTGCGTCGAACAGCACCACATTACCGTCCGTTTCCTCCAACTGGGCGTATATCCCGTCGAAGACTTTTTTGTTTTCCTTTGCCATTCAGTGCTTGAATAAATTGTGATAGATAAAGATTCCACGGTCTTTCCGCTTGTTGTGCAGTCCGCCGCGCTGCTTGACATATATTGTCACCAGCCCTGCGGCGGCCATTACAAGCATGGCGATAAACCCCGCGAGCTTTCCCAATGCTATGGAGAACACTATGAACCCCACGAAGGACACTCCTATGGCGGCAGCCGCCAATGTCAGGAAACGTCCGCGTATTCCCATGAACTCCAATGGTTTCTGTAACCCTTTGTAAACCGGATAGCCGTCGTTGTATATCGCCATGACTGTATGGATCTGCGGTTGCTTACTTGAAGAAGAGCGGAAGAGCCTCGCTCAGTGCGATGAAGGCGATACAGCCGCCGATGGTGAGCATGATGGTCTTCTTGACATCCTGGTCGCCGTTCTGCATCTTGAAATAGACGTTGAAGGCACCCACGAGGACAATCACTGCGGCGATCGCCTTCATGAGATTGGAGACAGGGGTCTGGTAGGAGCTTACCTCCTGTGTGGCTTTGGTGAAGCCTGCCGCACCCTTGCTGGCGGCCATCATGTCGGACACGGTGAGCATCACCGCGCCCATAGCAAGCATACCCTTACGGGCGAAGGCTGAGTTGCCGAGGCGTGAGATAGCACGCTGACACTTTGATTTGATTTTCTGCATATACGCTGATTGATAAGTTCTTGAAAAGGTTATCGGGCGTTAAAGGCAATGCAGGGCGTTAAAGGCAGTGTCGGGCAGTAAAGACAACTTAGTTCAATAAAGGCATCGGTTGGAGAGAGAGGTATCGGGTTATACGAATATGGTTAGCGGCAAGTCAGTTGATGTCAAGCAGCGGATTCACATTTGATGATGATTTCTCCGAGGCCGGCGAGGGAGGCATCTTCAGAACTGGTTATGTTGCGGGCTTTTCTTGCAAGCTGTTCAACCGGAAGATAATTTGTCATCAGCGGCTTGGAGAGGGTCGGTTTCTCGGCCGGAGCCTTGACCGGCTTCTTGGCACTCTGTTGACCGCGCTTGATTTCGATTGCCTTGAATGAGTTTGCTTCATCGGATATGTCGATCTCAGCTTCATCGGGTGTGCCGGATTCATCGGCGGCTCCCGTAGGCTTTATGAAAAGATCCATACAGACAAGGACTGCATAATATAATATGAGTACGGCTGTCAGGCAGGTAAAAATAGTTCCGAACATGATTATCAGATTATTTTTGTTGTGAATGATTGTTGTTGCGGCAAGGGGAGAAAAGTAAGGCCGAGGGATGCGCCTCTGTCCTCGTGTCTTGAACAGCGTGCCATGTCAGGACTGAAAAATACGGTGTCATTGCCTCGCATGACCACATATCCGTATTGTTTGAGCCGGTTGCGTAAGATGGCTCGTCGGCGGTTGCCTGTGACCTTGACATTGGTTATCGGGGCAAGTCCTATCCTCAGGCGCAGTCTCTCACGACGTATTATTTCCTTGCGTCTGGAGGAAATGAACCGTGAGGCATCATCGGCATCGCGTTTCAGTCCCAAACGTCCGGCCATGCGTTTGACGGTGCGGAGACTCAATCCTGTCAGGCGTGACAGTTCGGACTGGGAATGAGTGCGGTAATTCTCCATCAGGATTCTCTCAGCTTCCTTGCGTCTGATGTCACGTTCCTTTTCAAGTCCGAGTTCGGCTGCTTTCGCCACCACACACCTCGTACCCACACCGATAGCTGCTGCTATCCGTGTATTCGTGTCGTGCGGATACATCTCACGCAGTGTGCGGAGCATATCATAAGACCATTTGATTGTTCTCATATCCAGTAAGTTTTTATGTGTTGCCGAGTAATGACCTGTTGTTTTTCCTGAATTGCCGAAGCCTGTCAAGATACCGGTTTACAAAAGTCCTGACTATTGCGTTCACAATATCGGAGCGGCATTTGCGGTCGATGTCGCAGGCATCGAGGGAGTCCGCAAGGTCGCGGTCGAGCTTGCATATCATGCGGTCATCTTTTTTCTCCCTGAAATTATACAGGGCAAGGTTCTTTCTGAAAAGCTCCCAGTCATCGTCATTGTCGGGCGACGGCTCAGGTTCGGGAACGGTATGCTGTTCCGGTGCCGGTGGCATGGTCTCCGCTCCGGGAACAAGGTTGCCGAGTCCTCCGAGCAGGTCGTTCAGTTTGGGGTATGGGGTGTCCTGGTTCATTCTTCTTCTGTATTTGGTATGCCGAATATGTCATTGTAAATATGGTCGAAGGCCGGTGAAACTACGAGCATCTGGTCGTCCATGCCGGAGATTGTGCTGAAACGGCGTAGTGTCTGGCGTTTATAAACGGTCGGTGCTATACGCACGTGTTCGCTCAGCTTCTTGTTCACGAGCTTCCATAACTCCTTTTCCTCTTTGGTGCCGACACCCTGTTCTTCAAGATTGGGTATTACATAGTGTACCGTTTTCATGGCATTTCCGATGCTTCGTCTCAATTCGACTATCATGGCGACAAATATAGCGGTGGAGGGTACGGTCAGATTGTCATAGTGGAACGGAGTCAGCAAATAATCCGTATTGGCGAAAAGTGCCAGCAACGCCTGGTCGTTGAGACTGCCTGCCGAGTCAAACAGAGCGAAGTCCACGGCGGCTGAGTTGTGCAGGTTCTCGATCAGCGCGATAAGAGCCGGCTCGTTGCTCATGCTGAAAGGATATATGTTATAAGGCAGCGGCACTCCTGCATAGGTGGCGGTGTCCGCTGTGCGTTTCTTGACGATGGACTGCTGCGGATCGGTGTCGAACACGGTCACGCTGTGCCCCCTTGACACAAGGTAGCTTGCGAAAAGGGCGCACAGCGTTGTCTTGCCGACTCCGCCTTTCTGATTGGCGAATGTGATTATACAGGTTGATTCCATTGATAGAAACTGTCGGTTGGTTTTTGAGCAAAATTATCATGGGCCGATTGCTAAACCCGAAATTCCGAACAGTTTTCATCATCGGATAATGCGATATTGTGTTGAAATGGCTATCTGAGCGTGTAATATAGTGGCTATCACGCACACATTGTCACCGGATAGAAGTCACGGGAAAGCCATTAGTTTTATAAGACGACTGATGTTTTCTTGATAATAGCTCAAACGAGAAGCGCAAGCCGTAAGCACATTATAGTAGCATAGTCGGCAAGGAGTTCATACCCCATTCTCAGGAAATAGTGATTGCATAGGATGCCTTTCCTCTTTCTATTAAGGGTAACCACTGAAAATTGCTTGATATGGAAGAAGATATATACCAGAATTATTACTATATTTGCACTCAAGACCAAGTAATATGCGTAATTCTCGGATTTCAAATGTGGCATTAAAGATAGCAAATAAGCTATCTTTACATCATCATAAACAAATTGCTTATAAATTCCTCAATCATAATAATTTTTTGATGGTAGCGGGGTTTTGTGTAGAACCAAATCGTTTCCAATCTAATACATTTTCTATTAGATATTTCATTCAACCATTATACATAAAATTTGATTATATAGATCTTTCTTTGGGTGATGTGATTGGAGAATGGGAATATACCGAGATAGATACTTCTTTAGATGAAATTTGCCGGGTGTATAATGATAAGCTATCTCATCTAAATTCAATAATTGATGTTGTCAATGCCGTATTGAATTGTCAAATCCGTTTTTATGGTAGTTCGGTTGCACGGACTGAATTATTTGCCTATTCGTATCTTGTCCTAAATGAATATGCTCAAGCTATCCCATTCTTAACTACTCTCATTACGCTAAATGACGATGATAACAAAGAATGGTATTCACCTATAATTTCCTCAGCTACTCACATATGTAAATTAATTCAACATAATAATTATGCAGAAGTCAGCGATATAATGCTTTTGTGGCAGTCATATACTCGCGGCAAATTAGGAGTTTAGGTTATGTATTTTGCTACATAAGCGACCTATGTATATTCTACTGCTACGGTTTAATATCAACAAAACTCGGCTATAAGATATTTGGATTTGTTGGCCCCAAGCTCATGCTGACAGTGAAAATGCACATTATCAAAAATATAATTAGCAAACCGGTAACAATAAGAGTTAGTAATGTAGAAAGCCAGGGATTTAACCGTCTTGATATGAAACGAGCAAACCATCGGACTATAATAATAGCCCCAATGATTGCAATTATCAAAGCCGATATGTAGAAAACTTCTTTCACTGCTCAAAATTAATACATATTCCTGACATAACCCCAAGAAAGATTACATTAACAGACTCCAAATGACGTTTCTAATTAAAATGGCGGTAAAAAGGCCATCGGATAAAAGTCACGGAATTACCTATCGTTTTATCGAGGACTCATCATCTATCCTGTCATAGTCCCCTTTGTAGCCTACTTCCCATTCCCTGTTCTGGCCTTGACCTGACTCCACGTCATGCGGCTTCCTTATTCCGGAACCGGGCTTTCGTCTGACGGCCGCGTTTTGTTTTTTGTCCTCGACGGGATTCTTGACAAACTGGAGCCGTCTTATATCGAAGCCCTCGTTTTCAAGATTTATAAGGACGCGGGCTTTCATGTCAAAGGCATACATTTCTCCCTCAATATCCCGGATTGTAAATCCTGCACTGCGGAGTGTCTGACGGTGTATATAACCTGTGCTGCTGTCAAATATGCTTCTCAGATCTGACAGCCGATTATTGTATTGTGTTGTCCTTGTCCCGTTGATTTCCACCATGTGGGGCACAGTCACCTTTCCGATCGAACAGAGAAAGTCCCGCTCCGCTTCCGTTGCCGGAGCGAATGACTCCACCCATTGAATACGGTTGTTGCGTCTCAGAGCCTCCCACATATGGGAACGGAGAGGACGGCTGTCTCTGCCTCGCCATATCTGCCCTTGTTTCACATAGGCTTTGTACTGGCGGCTCAGTATGTCGTTAAGCTCGCCGATGGTGATTTTTGGATCATTTGCTAACTGGGCGTCGATTTGTGAGTCTATTCTTGCGAACCGTTCATCAGGTGTCGCAAAATCCAGCAGCTCCTTTATCGGATATATCTTGCCTCCGTTGATGACAGCTTTCTTGTTATGGTCGATTATCATATAGCCGTATGGAGAATCTTTCTTTCCGAAAAACACAAGCTCGATACCGAATTTCCTTTTCAGTTCATCGGCGAGTTCTTTCTTGTTGGCGGTCAGGTCTCGGTATTTGGCGAATATGGCGCGGAGCTGTCTCCTGCGCTGGCGGTCGAATGTCGTTGAACGGTAATGTGAGCTGATTTCCTCCAGCGGTATTTTAAGACACACGGCACCGCCACGTTTTATGGATACCACTCCCTCATTGTCGTAACACTCATAACCGAGCGAGTTCATAAGAGCCTTGAACTGTGTGATGGATGCGAATTTATAAGACAAGGCTTCTTCCATATCCCTGTGTGCTTTCTCGTTAATGTCGTTTCCAAGCAACCGCTCGACCACACGTTGCGACCTTACCCGTTCATGGTTATGGTCTATCTTGCGACCGTCCGGTGCCACACGCGATGTTATTATATGTATATGTGTGTTGTCAGTATCGGTATGTCCGTAAACCAGCAGGGGCTGTCCTTCTTCTCCATATCCCATCTCCCGGAGATATTCATGGGCGAAGTCCAGAAGTTCCTGTTCCGTCTTTTCGTGTCCCCGGCATGAAAACGCCATGTGGAACTGCGCTTTCTTGATTCTCGGATTTTTGGAAGAGTAATTTTCAAGATAGGCGACGAGGTCGTCGGGGGTATGGTGTCCCAACATTTCGACCGCATCAAAATTTTTCATTTCCAGCAGATGTGCCGAGCCTTTGGCTACCTTGCGTTCATTATATCCGACTGCATGGAAGCAGGTGCTTGAAGGAAGTATTGTCGCTATCATGTGAATATATGATTAAGATAAAATCACGGTTTGGGATTATATGAGTATAAGGAACCGGGGCTATATGATAATTCGGTTATAGTTGCATCAGATGTTCGGATTATCCGTTCTTCAGTACACTGCGTATTATCTTGCTTACTACATCGGAGTGTTCGGCTATGATTTTATCCATAGTCTTCTTCAAGCCATCTATGGAAGGTATCAGTACCTCTTTATAATATGTCTCGCTCAACAATCCGGCTACGGAAAGTTCGTTGGCGCGTTTCATTGCCTGGTTGAGATTGCCGCCGGCCCAGCCAAGTTCGTCCTTGAATCTCCGGCAGAGCGAGGCCATCTCTTCCACGGCTTGCATACGGTCTTTCGCGTCCTTGTCGGAAAACTCCACAAGTGCGGCACGGATATACGAGCTTATGCTCCTGAATTCCTTTGAGCGGACTTTGAGCCGTTCAAGTTCGGTGTCGGTAAATAGAATCTCTATTCTGTTGGTTCTCTTTTCCATATTTTCCAGTGATTAAAAATCGGCGAGTTGCGAGCTGATTTTCTCCGCCCGACAGGGTGGCAAGTTACTTTTCTTCGGTAAAACTCCGTTTTATCCGGGGAAAAGTACAACTTGCTTAACAAATTCTGCACCTTTGGCACGAGTGCCCTGATGCACTCCCGACCTCGCTTCGCGCGGCGAAGTTAGCTCACTTCGGTTGACCGCGCACAAATTCCGAACATAATCTTTTTATCTGACAACTTGGAACATCGGTACTCAATCAAAGAATAATGATTTGCCCTATGTATCATACACTCTTATTATCACATACTGTCGTTATCGGATAGTGACTGCTGTTGCTGTCACGACAATCACATTATCATATACAGTGATATGGCTTGTATCAGAGCATGAAATGATGTGAAAATCAGATGAATATGTACTAAAATAATGGCTTGAAAATTTGCATAAGTCATTGAAATTTAGTATATTTACATACTCGGAGCATTACTTCGGGCGATAGTTTGATGATGTTGAAATGGCATTATCAGACTATCTGAACATCATAATATCTCTCACCATGTTCGCACTTCTATTGATGATATATCTATTGCCCGTTGCGATAGTCGCAGGATTATTGCTCCGCTTTATCCGATGGTCGCTTGTAATGATTATACGTCTTGCCTGCCGGATTGTGTCTTTGGTATGGCGTATGATTTGTTGGCTGCTTCTGCTCGGCTGGAGAGGATTACGGTCGTTGTGGAGACGGTATCGACACAGGACTGCTCCGTGAAATTTTCTTTAAGGGAGAAAATCAGGAGGGCAGGCATAATCTTCTCCCTGCGGTGGGATTTTTCAGACTGGGAAGCAAGTGGGAAAAACAGTACGGATTTCGGCTGATATGCGCCACCTTTGCCGTCACCTTGACCGACACCTTATCCGCCACTTCTGCCGCCACCATTTCAGACACCCGTTCCGACACATTTACCGCCACTGATACAGACACACTTACATACACTCTTGGGGACACTCTTTCGGACACTTATGGGGACACCTTTGGGGACACTTTTACAGACACCTTTTCCGCCACTTTTTCGGTCAGTGTGCGCCACCTTTTTCGCCACCTTTTTTGAGGCTCCCGGACACCCGTCCACAGCACCGAACTTTTGCCCGAAAACAGGCGTTCAAGTATGAGAACCACAATTTTTAATAGTTAAATATTGTTTATTTGGCAAATATTCGGATAATAAGTGTTAATTTTGTGATGCTCTCGCAGGTAGTGATAAATCAGGGCAATTTTGCCCTCCAAAATAGAGCGGAAAATGTGGTACAAACCGTGGTACATTGCTTCTCAATTATATCAACCAACAAATTGAAAATCAACAAGATAACACCACTCTCACAAGGCCCGCTCGGATCACTTTTTAAAACAGCAAAATTGCATAAAGCTCTGATAATCAAACTTATCAGAGCTTTTTCTTTTATATCAAACCTGCATTTTACCGCAAATTGGGGATCAGTGCTAAAACCCTGTGGGTATGTTATGTTAATATGCGAAAGTGA
>BLLV01000084.1 GCA_011959205.1 Bacteroidaceae bacterium | reverse complement strand
TGCGGCTACTTCCAATGCACGTTTTACACTTTCCTGCCCTTTTACATCGGCAAAATCGTATGGAGTGCTATTTTGATTTTCATAGAATTCTTCCCGTGTGTTGACAATGGTAGGAGTCAAGGTACGTTCATTATTAAAGAATTCGATGACCTCTTTGATATTTTCTACGCCATATATTTTCAAATTGTTTACTACGGCGGCTTCCCGTGCATTTTGTTTGGGCAGTATGAATCCTTCAAAACCTTGTTCGCGGGCACTGATAGCTATGGAAAGTGCTCCTTTAACAGGTTGCAAGCTTCCGTCCAGGCTAAGCTCTCCGATAATGAGATAGCGTGAAAGTTTTTCTTCCGAAACGATTTTGCTGGCGGCCAATATGCCGATGGCCAAAGGAAGGTCATAGGCGGATCCCTCCTTGCGTATGTCTGCAGGAGCCATATTGACTACAATCTGGCAGGTGGGGAACTTATATCCGTTTACTTGCAAGGCGGAAATAATACGTTCGTGACTTTCTTTCACAGCCGAGTCCGGCAGACCGACAAGGAAAAATTTTATACCTCGTGAACTATTTACTTCAATAGTTATAATGGTAGCGTCGATGCCTTGAACGGCTGCTCCATAGACTTTTACCAGCATCTTTTTTATTTTTTATTTTGTCTCTTTCGAGCACGTTCGGCCTCTTTGGCAGCTTTTTCTTTCTCTTTATCTTGTTCTGTCAGTTGTTTTACCTTATCTATCAACTCTTTGCCGCGTATGTTCCGGGTGATGACACGTTTGTCAGGGCCTATAAGCATGTTGGCGGGCAGTCGGGTGATACCTTGTTGTTTGACAAGCAAATTGTTCCATCCTTTGAAATCGCACACTTGCTTCCATTGGGTAGTGTCTCTTTGGGCGATTTTTTCCAGCCATTCCTTTTTGTCTAGGTCAAGAGAAAGGCTGATGATAACGAATTTCTCTTTTTTCAATGCTTTCTGTACAGATACTAAAGAATCTTGTGCGGCTACGCTTCCCTTATCCCAGTTCGCCCAGAAATCCAAAAGGACATATTTCCCTTTTATACTGTTCCAATTGATGGTTTTCCCGTTTGCATCCGTACACGATATGTTGGAAATGTAACGACTGTCTGTTTGGCTTGTTTTCTGGTTCAGCTTGTTTTGGAGTTCTATCATGTATGGTGTATCCTTCAAGATTCCGCCCATTCCTTTTATCAGCTTGTCTATATGGTGGTAGTCAGGAAGAGAGTCTTGTACGTAATATCTGTCTATCAGATAAATATTAGTGTATGAGTGCGGATGGGCTTTTATCAACGAATCTACAGCAGTCAGGATGGATGCTTTGTTATTATCCAATGTGTTGAGGTGCCGCATGCTTTTTGCCAGTCTTTCATTTTCTCCTTTCCCTTTCACCTCTATATCTCCGACGGAACCGTTTAAGGAAACCTTTTCTCCTTTGCCGGCATATATCGGCAGGACTTGTTTTTCTCCCAATAACAATGAAAAGATAGTAAAGGTGTCGGGGATAATGGTGTAAGTGAATTTTCCCTTTCGGGCGATCAAGGTATCCAGTTTATAGCCGGGTTCTTGATAAAATACTAATATAGTGTCTGAGGGAAGCCCTTTGATGGTTCCTTCCAAGGTGAATGTACTCTTCTTGTTGCAGCCGCTTACCAGAACGACAAGAGTGAAAAGAAAGAATAGTAATTTTTTCATTTCAAGATATTTTTTGCGAAAATACGCATTTTGTGGCTAAAGGCAGGTATAAATGAAGGTTATTTTGCATAAAAAAGCCGGAAGCTTCATCACGAAGCCTCCGGTTCTCATTAATCATCTAGAAACTAGATAAGATGAAATCTAGTTATATTATTTGATAACATCAGCATATTTAACGAATTCGCGGTCGTTGGCAGCTTTTGCAGCCATTGAAGCGTCTTTTGCGATTGCGCTCTTAATGCTGCTGCTTACCAATGAAGCGTTGTTAGTGCGGGCACCAACGATAGCCATCAAGTAGTCAGTCATTGCATCCGGGTTCTTGATAGCAGACAAAGTAGCTTTTGCTTTGTTGTAATCCTTAGCCAGAATTTGAGCCTGAGCGGCGCTGTTAGTCTTAGCGTCACCGAATGAGTTGACAGCTCTGTCATACTGGCCTTGTTTGATATACAGGTTACCCAAAGCTTCGCCGGCAGCGTTAGCGCCTGTAGCTTTGCCCAGGTAAGTTTCGGCTGCTGCCACATTACCTTTAACCAATTCGCAAAGACCCAAGTTAGCATTGGCTTCAGGAGCGTTAGCGTTCTTGGAAGCAGCTTGCTTGAAATAGTTTTCGGCTTTAGTAATATCGCCGGCTGCGAATGCCATTTCACCCAAGTTATTGTAAGCGCGGAAATCATTCGGATAAAGCTGGGTTGTTTTGTTGAAGATAGCTTCTTTGCGAGCATTGTCGTTAGTCAAAGTAGCAGCATACAATAATTCTTCTACACTCAATACTTTAGGGTCAGAGTTGAATGCTTCATTGATTTCTTCATCGCTACGGCCGATGATGTCATAGTTGGCAGTCAGACGTGCACGACGCAACTGAGGCAGGATTTCGTCGGCCAAAGTCTTGTATACAGAAGAGATATTCTTGATTTCAGCTTCTCTTTGTTCAGGATCATTGTACATAGAAAGAACGCGCAAGATCAAGTCCTTGTCCTGCAAGTTTGATTTAGATACCAGTTCTTGGAAACCTTCCCAGTCCTGTGCAGTGTATTTTGCATCCAGATTCGTGTCGATCTTGCCTTTCTTCAACTGACGTTGCATATATTTTTCAGTGTTTGCCTCACGGTTTTCAGCCAGGCCGGTGTTCAGTTTCACACCACCATCAGGTGAAGCGTATGCAGAAATTTCGATGTTATTCAGTTTGTAGTTCTTGGTATCAGCGTTTACTTCAGCCACTTTTTTATGGAATTCTTTCATGTCGGCAGAATTCAACTGGCTGTTGCGCAAGTTAGCTTGCTGGATCAAGAACATGATGTTGGCAGTCTGTGCATTTTTGATAATGCGTTGGAAGGCATCGTTAGCATAAGATGCGTTAGAACTGGCAGCAGTAGGCAGTTCGGCAGTTGCGATGACACCATCAGCGATTTTCACTGAAGGAATAGTATAGCTTTTGCTTCCTTTGGTGATTTTGAAATCAAGGTAAAGTTCAGAGTTTGCCATTTCGGGAACATAGTCGAAAGAAGCTTTCATGGTGTAGCTACCACCTGCTTTGTAAGCAATAGTCTGATTGTTTCCTTCTACTTTCTCTCCTTGGAATACGGCAGGTTGCCCTTTGGCTTCGCCACCTTTCCATCTCAGAACGGGGGTCACTTCAACAGTTGCGTTCTTTTTAAAATACTTTTCGGGAAACTTACCGTTGATTGTTACAGGCACTTTACCACCAACTGCTTCAAGCACTTCAGGGTTAGTTGTGAAATAGTCAGAAGACAATTCTCCCATCTTGCCGCATGATGACAGGGCAAGGACCAATAAAGCCACTAAGGGCAAATACAACTTTTTAATCATAGTTACTTTGTTACTTTATTAATTTAACGTTTGTAATGTAATATTCTGCAATAGTATGTTTTAGTATGCTCTATGGGGACAAAGATAGAAAAAAACTCTGTTATGACCCAGTTTATTGCAGGGCTTTTTTCAAATTATCTTAAAATAATTTAGGATATAGAACCTTTATTTGCCTTTTTCTCTGAATTTGATGTTGCGGGGATGGTGTTCTATGATTTCACTGCGTAACATATTGCGGTCTATGTGTGTATAAATTTCTGTGGTCCCGATGCTTTCGTGTCCCAGCATGCACTGTATGGCACGCAGGTTGGCACCTCCTTCCAGCAAGTGTGTTGCAAAAGAATGGCGGAAGGTGTGCGGGCTGATTTTTTTCTTCAGGCCAATGCGGGCGGCCAGTTCTTTGATGATATGGAATACCATGATACGGGAGATGTTCTTCCCGAAGTTGCTGATGAAGACAAAATCCTCAAATCCCGGTTTTATTTTCATCATATTACGGTCGGCGAAGTAGAGCTTGATTTCCTTGATGGCACGCGGTGAAATAGGGACCAGCCGCTGTTTGCTTCCTTTCCCTTCTACTTTGATGAATCCTTCTTCAAAATAAAGTTCGGATAATTTCAGGTTACAGAGTTCGGAAACACGGAGGCCGCAACTATAAAGCGTTTCCAGTATGGCTCTGTTGCGCTGGCCCTCTTTGGCGCTGCGGTCTATGCTCCCTATCAACAAGTCTATCTCTTCTACACTCATTACTTCGGGCAGTTTGAAACCCATTTGGGGGGATTCCAGTAATTCTGTCGGGTCGGCTTCCAAGTAATCTTCCACAATGAGGAAACGGTAGAAAGAACGGATGCCAGACAGTATGCGTGCCTGCGAGCGGGGGTGGATGCCGATATCATGTAATCCGGCCGAGAAATCTTCCAGGTTTTCAAGCCGGACATCCAGCATGTTGATATTTTCTAACGTAAGATAAGCCAGTAACTTGTCCAGATCAGTGAGATAAGCATCTACCGTATTGTCAGATAATGACTTCTCCAACTTTAAATATTGTTTGTATTTTACCAATATCTTGTCTTCTTTCTCCGTTCTTTTCATTTCTTTTTTCTACCTTTGTACCCAAATTCCCTGCAAAGGTAGAAAAAGTTCAGATATAGTATAAATATGAAAATACAAATTATCAATGGGCCTAATATCAATTTATTAGGTAAACGGGAACCTTCCATTTATGGTGCTGTCTCATTTGAAGATTATCTGGTGGAATTGCGTCGTGTTTATCCGGACGCTGAGATGGCTTATTATCAATCGAATGTGGAAGGCGAGATGATTAACAAAATACACGAAGTGGGTTTTGATTATGATGGAATCGTTTTGAATGCAGGGGCTTATACACATACTTCCATTGCTTTGCAGGATGCTATCCGCGCCGTGACAGCTCCCGTGATTGAGGTACACATCTCGAATGTGCATACCCGTGAGGAGTTCCGCCATAAGTCAATGATCTCCTGTGCTTGTGTGGGAGTAATTTGTGGATTCGGGCTTCATTCCTATCGCTTGGCGGTTGAGGCCTTGTTGATGAGAAAATAAAAGTTTAGGTATAATATTAAGGTGATAAGATTATGATGTTGAAACAAACAAAAATCGTAGCGTCCATCTCAGATCAGCGTTGCGAGGTAGAGTTTATAAGAGATCTTTTCAAGGCGGGTATGAATGTGGTCCGTATGAATACGGCCCATGCTTCACGTGAAGGTTTTGAAAAATTGATAACCAACGTGCGTGAGGTTTCCAACCGCATTGCCATATTGATGGACACAAAAGGTCCCGAAGTGCGTACTACTGCCATAGCAGGCGGTGAGCCTATTCCTTATCAGATTGGCGACAAAGTGAAAATTGTAGGCAATCCTGCACAAGAAACCACTCGTGAGTGCATTGCTGTATCTTATCCCGGTTTTGTGCATGACCTTCAGGTGGATGGCGATATCCTGATTGATGATGGGGATCTGGAGTTGCGCGTGGTGGAAAAGGCGGACGAGTATTTGTTGTGCGAGGTGCAGAATGAAGCTACTTTGGGTAACCGTAAGAGTGTGAATGTGCCGGGTGTGCGCATCAATCTCCCTTCTTTGACAGAAAAGGACCGTAACAATATACTGTATGCGATTGAAAAGGACATTGATTTCATAGCACATTCGTTTGTCCGTAATAAGCAAGATGTGCTGGATATCCGCCAGATACTGGATGCATACGGCAGCGACATTAAGATTATCGCCAAGATAGAGAATCAGGAAGGAGTGGACAATATTGATGAAATATTGGAAGTGGCCGACGGCGTCATGGTGGCTCGTGGTGACCTGGGTATTGAAGTTCCTCAAGAACGGATTCCCGGCATCCAGCGTCTGCTGATTAAGAAATGTATCCTGGCCAAGAAACCGGTGATTGTTGCTACACAGATGTTGCATACCATGATTAACAATCCGCGTCCTACCCGTGCCGAGGTGACCGATATTGCCAATGCCATTTACTACCGCACGGATGCATTGATGTTGAGTGGAGAAACGGCATACGGGAAATATCCGGTGGAGGCTGTGAAGACAATGACTAAGATTGCCGCACAGGCCGAGAAAGACAAACTGGCCGAGAATGATATCCGTATTCCTTTGAATGAAAATTCCAATGATGTGACTGCTTTTTTGGCAAAACAGGCAGTGAAGGCAACCAGCAAGCTGAAGATCCGTGCCATTATCACCGACAGTTTCAGTGGGCGCACCGCACGCAATATTGCCGCTTTCCGTGGCAAATATCCGGTGCTGGCCATTTGCTATAAAGAAAAGACGATGCGTCACTTGGCTTTGTCATACGGGGTGGAGGCTATCTATATGCCCGAGAAGGCGAACGGGCAGGCATACTATTTCGCCGCCTTGCGCAAATTGCTGGATGACGGTGTGTTGAGCGAAAGCGACATGGTAGCCTACCTGAGTAGCGGCAAGCAAGGTACGCGGACCTCATTCCTTGAGATCAATGTAGTGGGAGATGTGTTGAAGTATGCCATGGATTATGTGTTGCCTAACCGTAACCGTTATCTATAACGAAGAATTGATGACTCGATGAAAGAAACGGACGCTATTGACGAATATATCCTTCGGCACATTGATGAGGAAAGTGATTATCTGAAGGCTCTTTATCGTGATACGCACGTCAAGTTATTACGTCCCCGCATGGCTTCCGGGCACTTGCAGGGGCGTATGCTGAAAATGTTTGTGCGGATGATACGTCCCCGCCAGGTGCTGGAGATAGGGACCTACAGCGGTTATTCCGCGCTTTGCCTGGCCGAAGGCCTGGAAGAGGGAGCCATGCTACACACGTTCGAGATAAACGATGAGCAGGAGGACTTTACACGCCCCTGGCTGGAAGGCTCGCCTTACGCCGGCAAGATTCGGTTTTATATAGGTGATGCGCTGAAGCTACTGCCTGCCATGAACATTACTTTCGATTTGGCGTTTGTAGATGGTGACAAGCGGAAGTATATTGAATATTATGAGATGGTGCTGGAGAAGCTGTCGCCCGGCGGATACATCATTGCCGATAACACGTTGTGGGACGGACATGTATTGGAAGAGCCGCATCATACGGATCTTCAGACGATTGGAATAAAGAAATTTAATGATTGGGTGGCTGCCGACAAACGGGTGGAAAAAGTGATTCTTCCCTTGCGCGACGGGCTGACGATCATAAGAAAATGTTGAATGAATAATGATTAATTATGGAAACGACCAGACAAAATAAGGTTTCTCGTTTGATTCAAAAGGAGTTGAGTGAGATTTTTCTGATTCAGACCAAGTCTATGAGTGGTGTCTTGGTATCGGTGAGTGCTGTCCGCATCAGTCCCGATATGAGTATTGCACGCGTCTATCTCAGCGTGTTCCCTTCCGAGAGGAGCCAGGAAATAGTAAAGAATATCAATGATAACATGAAATCCATCCGTTACGAACTGGGCACACGCGTACGCCATCAGTTGCGCATCATTCCCGAACTGAAGTTCTTTGTGGATGATTCATTGGATTATGCCGAACGTATAGACGAACTGTTGAAAAAGTAGGACCGGACGGTGAATGTTCCCTTTTATATCGCAAAGCGCTATCTTTTCTCCAAGAAGTCGCACAATGCCATTAACGTCATTTCAGCCATTTCCGTCTGCGGGGTGGCTTTGGCTACGTTGGCACTGGTATGCACTTTGTCCGTTTTTAACGGCTTTCAGGATCTGGTGGCCACTTTCTTTACGGCTTTTGATCCGGAGCTGAAAATCACGGCTGTCACCGGAAAGGTCTTTGACGGACAGGATCAACGTATAGAGGCTTTGCGCCGGATGCCGGAGGTCGCTGTCTTTTCCGAATCCCTGGAAGAGAATGCGATGGTCCGGTACAAGGATCGTCAGACCATGGCGGTGATCAAAGGGATTGAAGATAACTTCGAGGATCTGACAGCTATTGACAGTATTCTTTTCGGCCGGGGGCAATTCGTGTTGCACGATGAAGTGGTGGATTATGCCATTCCCGGCATCGAACTGGTCTCCATTCTGGGAACGGGCATCAAATTCCTCGATCCGTTGGAGATTTATGCTCCCAAACGGGGAGCCAAAGTAAATATGGCCAATCCTGCCTCCAGCTTTAATGCCGCCCATTTATATTCCAGCGGACTGGTTTTCGCGGTGAACCAGCAAAAGTATGATTCTTCTTACATCCTGACCTCCCTGCAATTTGCCCGCAGGCTGTTTCAATATGACACCGAGGTGAGTTCGGTAGAGCTGAAGTTGAAACCCGGTGCGGATACCGGCAGCGTGAAAGCGAAGATACAGCAGCTGTTGGGAGAGGGCTTCCGGGTGCAGGACCGGTACGAGCAGCAGGCGGACACCTTCCGCATTATGGAGATAGAAAAGCTGATCTCTTATATTTTCCTTACCTTTATCCTGATGATAGCCTGCTTCAATGTAATAGGCTCCTTGTCCATGCTCATTATAGATAAGAAAGCCGATGTGGTGACATTGCGCAATCTGGGAGCCGGTGACAAGCTCATCACGCGTATATTCCTGTTCGAGGGGCGTATGATTTCACTGATAGGTGCGGTGGTCGGAGTGGTGCTGGGGCTGATCCTTTGTTTCGTTCAGCAGGAATTCGGATTGCTTTCGCTGGGAGGCGGTAACTCCGGCGGCAATTTTGTGGTGGATGCCTATCCGGTCAGTGTCCATGCATGGGACATTGTGATCGTCTTCATCACGGTACTGGTGGTGGGGTTCCTTTCCGTGTGGTATCCCGTGCGTTATCTCAGCCGCCGGTTGCTGGGGAGGTGAAAAGAAGGCTCTGCGCTCCGGCTTTATTGCTCCATATAGAAAATCTTTACCTCAATCGTTTAATTGAAGCTTCCCTGATTGTAACCGCGTAATGAAATACGACGGTTCGTAATAGACGCTTCCGTTGTAGTTGTCTATGATTTCACATATCGGGTTGTTGTAGATGCGGAGGATGCCGTCGGCATAATCCTCGTCGCGGGTATGTACCTTGCCCATCTGCAGAGCGGTGGGGAGCGTGGTGACTAACTGTCAAGAGAGGGAGGATGATATGGCGAATCCTGGTGCAAAGTTCAATGGAACTTGGTGCAAGATAGGGTGAAACTTGTAACAAGATTCAGCGGAACTTGATACAATGCATACGTACGTGTAGGCTTATACCTGTAGCCCGATGCCTGCGTATGCGTGACTCTATGCTTGCGTACATGCAGGCTCACGCGTTACTAAAGTTACGGCTTACACGTTACTGATGTTGTTTTTAAATACGTCTTCATGTTTTTAAAAAACGACAGTGCGTTTTAAAAAAACGTCAGCGTGTTTAGCGTACAAGCTTATCGTGTTCAGCGTACAAGCCTAGCTTGTTCAACGTACGAACCCGGCTTGCTCATTACTCCCTCGCTAAGTCGATATTCTTCCTTCTCCATTCATCCTGTCATTTCATTTAAAACGTGCAGGAAATCAGTCTGTTAAGAATGACCGTACCTTCCCTCACTCCCGTTTCAGCCGCTTGTTTGTACCCTTTCACTGAAAGGTGTGAAATAATGTGCGGAAAGGAGGATGAAAGGACAATGACGGGAGTCCCTTCATTACCGGAACGCCCACCGGCAGGGCGTTTTGACGGTAAATGAAAGGAGGAAGGAAACAACGGATCATGAGAAGCCGGCAGATGTCATAGTAGCTGGACACATCCTCTTCATCTGCCAAACTGACCACAGTGCTTAAAGCAAGTCACCGCCGTGGTTGAAAAAAACACCGAAGTGATTTTAAAAACGACCTCAGTGGTTGTCCCAAGTCACGCCTGTGACTGAAGTGACTCACCGTTATAAACAAGGAAAATGTGGAAGAAATGTTTTCGACTGTATTTGCTCACAAAAAATCTTTTCCCAATATTGCCGAAGCATTGTCTTATGCAACTAATTATAGAATATTGTAAAATGCACAGTGGCGCAACCAATGAGACTTGCGCAATGAAGCCTGAATTGATTTCGCCAATAGGTTCTTGCCGGGGTGCTCTTTGCCTTAGATCAATTCGTAGCTGCTCACCTGAATAGGCATATCCAGATTATGCAGCACCTTCTCCAGCAGGATCCCTTCGCGGTTATCATATTCATATCCGAATGTGGCGCGGATGCCTTGCAGGATAAACTGTGTGGCGCGGTCCAATGCGATAGGCAGACTGTCTCCCTGCATCAAGGAACCGGTTATCACACTGGTAAATGTATCGCCTGTGCCGGGATAGTGTGCGGGCAGGTAGGGACAGGTCACTTTCCAATAGCGGTTTCCCTGCCTGTCGTAGGCATAAACGGAAGTTTTGCGCGGATCTCCCTGTACGGGCACACTGGTAATAATAACGATGCGGGGTCCTTGTTCGGCCATCTCGTACAGATAGGCTTTTAATTCATCGTCCGTGTTTTCGGGCTTGTAAGGTTTATTGAGTAAGTAGAATAATTCGGTCATATTGGGTGTGATGACATCGGCTTTCCGGATGAGATGGCGCATCTCAATAATCATTTGCTTGTCGAAGTTGGCGTATAATTTTCCGTTATCTCCTAAAACGGGGTCTATTATGACCAGACTGTCGGGCCGGCGGAAGTCATCAATGAATTCGGATACGATTTGTATCTGGCGGGGAGATCCCAGGTAGCCTGTATAAATAGCGTCGAATTGTACCTCTAGTTGTTTCCATTCGTTGATGATTCTGGGCATCTCGTCCGTCAGGTCCAAGAAAGAGAAGTGCGGGTACTGGGTGTGGCTGGACAATATGGCTGTGGGCAGGGGGCAGACCTGGAATCCCATCGATGAAAGGATAGGAATAACAACGGTGAGGGAGACGCGCCCTGCACCGGACAGATCGTGTACCGCAGCTATCTTCTTTACTTTATTGGCATACATGTCTTTGCGAATTAAAAGTTATTCCAGTGCGATGCTTTCTACTTTTATGTCTTCTCGTCCCAAAAAGATGGAAGCGGATTCCTCGAACTTGTTTTCGCTTTCGGTGGTGAGGAAACGGCAGTTGCCGCTTTTGCCGCAGCGTGCGTCCATTTCGGGATGGCGGTCCAGATAATCGCGCAGGCTCCGGGCTACATATTCTCCTTGCGCGATGATGCGGATATGTCTGGGGGTGAACTGTTTTATTTTATCCAGTAATAACGGATAATGGGTACATCCCAGTATGATGGTGTCAATCATCGGGTCTTTATCCAGCAGCCGGTTGATGTGCTGCCGGACGAAATAGTCGGCTCCTTCCGACAGGTATTCGTTATTCTCTACCAGGGAAACCCACATGGGACAGGCTTCTCCTGTCACCACAATGTCGGGGGACAGTTTATGTATTTCCAGCGGATAGGACTCGGATTTGATGGTACCGGCTGTGGCCAGTATGCCTACGTGCCGGCTCCGGGTGATTTCACCTATACATTCTGCTGTGGGCCGGATGACTCCGAGCACTCTGCGGGTGGCGTCTATCACCGGAAGATTGATCTGCTGGATGGTGCGCAAGGCTTTTGCCGATGCTGTGTTGCATGCCAATATCACCAAAGGGCATCCCATTTCAAACAGTTTGCTTACGGCTTGCAAGGTAAATTCGTAAACCACTTCAAAAGAGCGTGGCCCGTATGGACAGCGTGCGCTGTCTCCCAGATAGATGTAATCATATTCGGGCATCAGTCCGCGTATCTTGTCCAGAATGGTCAGGCCACCGTAGCCGGAGTCGAACACACCGATAGGGCCGGTTGAAAGGGGGGAAGATGGGATCATGGCGGTATAGCTATATAATGCAGGCACGGATTACACGGATGTTCACGGTGCTGAAACCTGTGAAATCTGTGTAACCCGTGCCCGTAAAGGTTTTTAACTTAATTATTTGATTCCTACTTTAGCTTTGACAGCAGCAGTTACATCGGTGGACTGTGCTTCATTAACGTAGGGAATTTCTGTTCTGTTCAAGTCGAAGATATAAGTATATCCGCCTTCCTGGCCTACAGCTTTGATGGCGTCTTCAATTTTCTTGTAGATAGGTTCCATCATATCAGCGTATGATTTCTGCAATTGCTGTTGTGCATCTTGTTGGAATTGCATTCCTTTTTCTTGTAATTCCTGCAATTCTTTCTGGCGTCTCTCCTGAATATTCTTGGGAAGGTTGGCTTGTTCCTGTTGGTATTCAGTATATTTCTTGGTCAGTTCATCAGTTGCACGTTTCATTTCATCCTCATATTGTTTCTGCATAGCTTGGATGTCGGTTTGTGCCTTAGTGAACTCAGGCATGGCAGTCAGTACTTCAGCAGATTTAATGTGTCCGAACTTCTGGGCAAATACGCTCATCGGAGCGATAAGTAAAAGTAGTAAAGCAATTTTTTTCAACATAGTTTTATTTTTTATTAGTTATTGCAAATTGGGTTTATTGGTTGCAAATGTAGGAAATTAATTTGAATATCCTAATCTTGAGAGCACTTCATTGCTGATATCAATGCTTGGAGATGCGAAAATAATACTTTGGGCAGAGCTTCTGTCTACTACTACCGCATATCCTTTTTGCTCTGAGATCTGTTTTACCGCTTCATAGATTTTATCTTGAATGGGTGCGATTAATGCCTCTTGTTTTTGGGCCATTTCTCCTTCGGGACCGAAATATTTCTTTCTCAGTTCGGCTGCTTCCTTTTCTTTGGCTACAATCGTTTCTTCTCTTTGCGTTTTTTGTGTGGCCGACAGGGAAGCCGAGGCTTTTTGGTATTCTTTATAAAGTGTTTCCGCTTCTCTTGCTTTCGCTTCCACCTCGCTTTGATATTGTTGTGAAGCTTGGTTCAGTTGGTTATTTGCCTGTTCGTATGCAGGAATATTTTTCAAGATATATTCCATATCAATCAAAGCAAACTTTTGAGCACTGGCTGTGAATGCACAGGCCACAAACAATAAAGATAATAGAATAGCCTTTTTCATAATTACGTTGTTTTTAGTTATTAAAACTCTTGTCCTAAGATAAAATGGAACTGGCTTCCGCTGTATTGCCTTGACCCGTTGATCTTGTCGAAGCCGTATGCCCAATCAATACCCATCATACCAATCATCGGCAGGAAGATACGGACACCGAGGCCTGCCGAGCGTTTTAGCTGGAACGGATTGAACTTGCTTACGTCTGTCCATGCGTTACCTCCTTCGATAAAGCCCAGCGCATAGATACTGGTCGAGTTTTCCAGCATCAACGGGTATCTTAACTCAGCACCTAAACGTATGTAAGCGTAACCTTCACTGCCATAAGGAGTCAATGAACCGTTTTCGTAGCCACGCAGTGCGATGGTTTCGGAAGCGTAGCTGGTGCTATAGCCTGTCATACCGTCACCACCCATGTAGAAGGTTTCGAAAGGTGATTTCTTGTACTTGTTATAATGCCCCAGCAAACCAAATTCTCCACGTGTCATGATGACCGGACATTTCTGGCCTCCTGTAAGGGCGGTGTAGGTCTTTGATTTGAATTTCCACTTGTGGTATTCAACCCAGTTGAACATGCTTGCCGCTTCGTCATAATCATCTTTACCATATACGGAATAGTCCTTGTTACTGAACAATGAGTATGGAGGTGTCAGCTGTACGGAAGCCGAGAACTCAGAACCACGACGCGGGAAAATGGGGTTATCCGTAGAGTTACGTGCCAAAGTCAGATTCAAGCTCAAGTTGTTGCAATTACCGGTTGACATATATTCTCCGTTGTTCAACTTGATATACAGGTAGCTCCAGTCTTTCAATATGAACCGCTGGTATGAGAGTTCGGCCGACAGTGTAAAGTAGTCATCCGGCCATCTCAGACGTTTACCCCAACCGATGGAAGCTCCATACATTTGGATGGATTTGTCGGGGTCATAATAGGACTCATAGTTGTTGTAACCACCGCCATAATAGCTACCATAACCACTAAAGAGATTATAGTAATTATTCATATAAGCTGAGTTATAGTAGTTACTGCTGATGTCTGTCTGTATGGAGTAGAAAGCCGAAACAGAGAATGAGTTCGGACGTTTCCCGCCAAACCACGGGTCAAAGAACGATAGGCTATATGATTGGTAGTAGCTACCGTTAGTTTGCCCGCTGACGGTCAATGTCTGCCCGTCACCTTGTGGCAGGAATCCGCGGTAGTTGTCACTCTTATGGAACAAGTTTGACATAGAGAAGTTTGTGAACTTCAAGCTTAACTTACCGATCACACCGGTCTGTCCCCAACCTGCCGAGAACTCTACCTGGTCATTGGCTTTGGATTCCAGGTTCCAGTTAATGTCTACTGTTCCATTGGTGGGATCCGGCTGGACATCCGGCTGGATATTTTCAGGGTTGAAGTGTCCCATCTGGGCTATTTCACGATAAGAACGTTCTAAAGCTTCCTTGCTGAACAGATCTCCCGGTTTGGTTCTTAACTCACGGCGTACTACGTTTTCATACAAACGGTCATTACCATTGATGCGCACTTTGCTGATAGAGGCCTGTGGACCTTCCTGAATACGCATTTCCAAGTCAATGGAGTCGCCATCTATGTTTACTTCTACCGGGTCAAGGTTATAGAATACGTACCCTTTGTTATAGTAGTAGTTACCGATAGCGTCTTCGTCACCGGTCAGACGTTCGGCCATTAATTTTTGATTATAAGTATCTCCCTTTTTCATACGGAGTTGTTCGTTCAGCCAGTCCGAAGCGTAAATGGTATTACCTACCCATGTTACGTTACGCAGATAGTATTTGTCTCCTTCTTCTATCTTCATGTACACATCAACGGTACGGTCATCGTATGGAGAAATGCTGTCCACTACAATTTGTGCGTCGCGGTAACCTAATTCGTTGTATTTGTCGATGATATGCTGTTTGTCTTCTTCGTATTTCTCTTCAATGAATTTCTTGGTACGGAAGAGGTTGGCAAGTTTGTTTTTCTCGTTTGTCTTTTTCATGACACGTTTCAACTTCTTGTCACTCAACACTACGTTTCCGTCAATGGTGATCTGGTGGACTTTCACTTTTTCTTTCTTGTCAATCATCACATCAACATCCACTTGCTCTTTGTTGTCAACCAAATCACGCTCTACAATAGTTACTTCGGCATTTTTAAATCCTTTTTCATCGAAGTGTTTCTTTATTAATATTTTAGCACGGTCTATCAAGTTGGGAGTAATCTGGCTTCCTTTTACCAGGCCTAGTTTGGCTTCCAAATCTTCGCGCTCGCTTTTCTTTACCCCGTGATAACGAATGTCGGCAATACGCGGGCGTTGGGCCAGGATGATTTTCAAATAGATCTTGTTCCCGACAATTTTCTCGGCTATGATTTGTACATCCGAGAACAATCCGTGACGCCAGTAACGTTTTACGGCGGTGGTAATGTCGTCTCCCGGAACAACGATGGTTTGTCCTACTGATAGTCCTGAAAGTCCGATCAATACATAGTCTTCATAGTTTTTTACCCCTTCTACTTTGATTCCGCCGATTTCATACTTCTTGGGCGTTCCGGAATAAAGTATAACCGGATTGTCGTTCTCTTCTACGTTTGCTTCTTGGGCATAACTTCCTGCTGAAAAGCAAAATAGGCATGTAAGCGTTAATAGTATAAGTGAAATACGATATAGCATTTTATCTAACTTTATATTTGTTCACTGGTTTTGCCGAAACGGCGTTCTCTTTTCTGATAATCATAAATGGCTTTGCAAAACTCTTCTTCGCGGAAGTCCGGCCAGAATGTTTCACAAAAATATAGTTCGGAATAAGCACATTGCCAAAGCAGATAGTTACTGAGGCGTATTTCTCCTCCGGTACGTATCAGCAAATCCGGATCGGGCATATAGTTTGTGCTTAAATGCGTACTGATCAAATGGTCGTCAATGTTGTCAATGGCCAGCTTGTCGTTCTGGACCTTGGCTGCTATTTGTCTTACCGCTTCTGTTATTTCCCATTTGGAAGAGTAGCTTAAAGCAAGTGTCAGGCACATACCGGTATTGGTTGAGGTATGTTCAATGCACTGGTTCAACCGCTCCAGTACTTCTGCCGGTAATTTCGCCGTGTCACCGATGATGCGGAAGCTGATGTTATTTTTCATGAAAGTTTCTTCTTCAATGGAGTCCATCAAAAGGCTCATCAGAGCAGCGACTTCATCTACCGGACGATTCCAGTTTTCGGTAGAGAAAGTATATAGTGTCAAGTATTTGACTCCCAGTCTGGCCGCTTCTTCCGCAATGATGTGTACAGTCTCTGCACCGGCTTGATGCCCGAAGCTGCGTGCCTGTCCACGTTGTTTGGCCCATCTTCCATTTCCATCCATTATAATGGCTACATGGGCAGGTATACGGCTTTTCTCTATTTGCTCTCTATATGGCATGTCGCAATCTTTTTTATATGACTCTCTTTGATTTTATTTCTTGGACTCGAATCCTAGCTTATTGATTCTTCCTCTCCATACTTCGCCGCTTCGGCTCCATATAATCCACAAGAAGTTATTCTTGTCTATTACATAAGAATAGTTGCCGTCTGCCTGATGGTATAGATCGGTGAATTCTGTAGGGAAAAATACATATCTAGAGACAGGTTTCCATGTAACGCCTTGATCCGTTGACCCATAGAATCGGCTGAAGGCGGGAATGTCTTTCCCGAAGCTTTTGCCCGGACCGCCGAAAGCGTATAACAGGCCGTTGTAATGAATCATGGTTATATTAGCCAGTTTGGGGCAATAAAAACTGTCGTTTGCGACTGCTGGGTAATCTGCCCAACTGTTTTCTGTGGTCAGCTTGGTCCATACGGTGGAGGTTGTGTCGGTTGCAACGGGGGGGGCGCCCATGAGCACCATACGGTCTATGAATTTATTGGTTACCAACGGGTAAGCTACGTATGATAGCTGATTCTCCGGGAAATTGGCCGGAACTTCTTCGTTTGTATCCCATCCCAGACCGTCTTCGCTTTCCATAAAATGGTTGTTGGTGTCTATGGCGTATAATTTTCGGTTATGTTCTGAATGAACGCAGGCAATCAGCTTTTCGAATTTGGTGTTAGTGCCAATCTTACTCCAGCTTTTTCCATCAGAGGAACAGTACAGGTCATTGCCGGCAAGTATGTATAATTTGTCTCCCCATGCTGTGGCAGAAGAATAGTCCGCATTAAGCATGTTTTCAGGTAAAGCCTGTAAAGGAGTCCAGGTTCCTCCGTCATTAATATGGGTGCTTGTAACAGCGGCACCATTGTCTTGTTGTGCGAATACGTAAATATAATCTCCTAATGTGACTGCTTTCTGTGCTTGGATGGTGTTGTTGAAACCACTTCCTCTATGGCTCCATTGCAGTGAGTCGGGAACTTGTTTATGTACATTAATCTCAGCTTTATAAATAGGTCCATAAGCTCCGCTCATTGCCATAGCTTTGAATTGGACAGGCTTCTCGAAATTTAAGGAATCGGTTTCATTCCACAATGAATCTTTGTCTTCTGCAACAATAAAAACACCGATACCGTCTGATTTTATGCTGACTACAACTTTGCTGATGTCCGTACCGACAGGCAAGGAGTCTACATTATAAATATGTCTTGTGCCTTGGTCGATGGCAAAAGGGTATTTGGTGCCATCAACGGTGAATGTCAGCGTTGTGTCTTTGCCGTTAACCTTTTCAGTATATTGAGTCTCAATTTTATCTTTTATAGCAAAAGCGGTAATGCTTGATTCTGAACTGTATTCTATTTCTACTTCGTTATCGTCCAAGCAAGATGTAATCATAAAAGCCGCAGCTAGCAGGCTTGTGATGACAGTCAAAAACTTTATTTTCATTTGCAAATGAGTCTATTGTTACAAGTCGCAAAAGTAGGAAGATTTTTTTCTATACAGAAGTTTTGGGGCAAGTTTTATATTAATTTATAGATAAACTTGCCCTTTTTCTCTGTCAATCAGCCTCATTTTGTCTCCGGATTTGCGGATGGACGGCATGTGCCATTTCTCTTCCAAAGTATATTTTATTCAATTTAAAGTATTTTTTTTGAATGAAGGGTGCCTGTATCCCATTGTTCAGACACAGTGGAGCCTTTTCTATAAAGGCTTCATCCCATAAGCCGGAGTCTATGAAAGACTGTAATAAAATACTTCCACCTTCTACTAGAAGTGATTGTATTTTGTTCTGATATAGGACTTCCATGATTTGCGGCAGGATGTCTTTGCTGAAATCCAGTGGTATGTATGTTGTTAATGCATTTGGCTGGTGGTGGGATTCCCGGGTGAATACGAATGTCCTTATCCTTCCGTTGAAAAGTTCCAGATCTCGGGGCAAGGTCAGGTCTTTGTCTATGACCAGACGAAGGGGATGCGTGCCGTACCAGTTCCGGGTGGATAAGGAGGGGTTGTCGAGTAATGCCGTGCGGCGCCCTACCAATATGGCGTCGTGTTCGGCGCGTTTCTTATGTGCCAGCAGGCTGGTCAGCGGGTTGGATAGTATGACCGGTTTCCCCTCTGTGCGGTTCATGTCGATAAAGCCATCGGCGGATTCTGCCCATTTCAAGGTTATGTATGGGCGTTTGAACGTGTGGAATGTAATGAAACGTCTTATCAGGTGCCGGCATTCTTCCTCTAATACTCCTACGGTCACTTCGATACCGGCTTTGCGCAACTTCTCGATTCCTCTGCCGGCTACCATGGAAAACGGGTCCATGCAACCTATGACGACTTTGGGGATTCCCTTTTCTATAATCAGATCGGCGCAGGGAGGGGTCTTCCCATGGTGGGAGCATGGTTCCAAGCTTACGTAAATGGTTGACTCCTTCAAAAGATTTTCGTCTTTAACGGAACGTATGGCGTTTACTTCGGCATGTGCCTCTCCGCAACGGATGTGGTATCCTTCTCCGATGATGGTGTCGTGGTGCACAATGACAGCGCCTACCATCGGGTTGGGGGCTGTGTTGCAAAGCCCGTTGTATGCCAGTTGCAGGCAGCGGAAAATATATTTTTCATCTTTTGTCATAACGGTCTTGTTTAAATTCTTACTTTTGCATATAAAATGACACTATGAATCCTGTTGTATCTTACATAAAACAAACCTTGCGGGGATATTATCCCGATTCTGAACTTGTGCCTATGGCTAAATTGCTGCTTACACAAGTCTTCGGTATGTCTGTTGTCGAATTGTATGCAGGCAAAGATACTACTTTTTCAGTGAATGAGCAGAAACGGTTGGATGATATTCTGGTTCGTCTTCAAAAACTAGAACCTATTCAATATATAATAGGTAGGGAAGAATTTTATGGCCTTGCTTTTGAGGTGAATGAACATGTGTTGATTCCACGTCCTGAAACGGGGGAGTTGGCGGATTGGGTGATACGGGAACATAAGCATGGCCGGGTTAAAATATTGGATATTGGTACGGGAAGCGGCTGCATCGCTGTCTCTTTGGCAAAGAATCTGGAAGCGGCGGAGGTCGTTTCATGGGATGTTTCGGAAAAGGCGTTGCAGGTTGCGGAGCGTAATTGTAGGCGGAATGGGGTTCGTGTGACGCTTGAACAGAAGGATGTGCTGCTTGCTTCTCCTGCCGGTGAACAGTTTGATATCATTGTCAGCAACCCACCTTATATTACGGAAAAGGAGAAGGCGGATATGAGTGCTAATGTCTTGGAATGGGAGCCGGAAGTGGCTTTGTTTGTGCCGGATGACAATCCTTTGTTGTTTTATCGGAAAATAGCGGAGTTGGGCAGGGACATGCTGGTGCCTGGCGGAAGGCTTTACTTTGAGATTAATCGGGAGTATGGCAGGCAAACGGTGGACATGCTGGCTGATTTGGAATATGAAAATATAGAATTGAGGAAAGATATCTTTCAAAATGACAGAATGATAAAAGCGGAAAGATGAGATGAAAGGAGAATTAAGTGAGAATGATTTGAGGTATAAGGCGGAAGCGTATTGTTCCTCGATGGAACGTTGTGTGGCGGATGTGGAGGCTAAATTGTCGCAATGGGGGGCGAGTCTGGAAATGATGGAAAAAATCGTCCGGCATTTGCAAGATGAGAGATACATTGACCAGAAGCGTTTTTGCTCGGCTTTTGTGCGTGATAAATACCGCTTTAACCAATGGGGAAGGGTGAAAATCAGTCAGGCTTTGCGCATGAAGAAGATACCTGCGGATGTTATAGCCGAAGGGCTGGAGGAGATAGATGAGCGGGAATATATGGAGATTTTGTCCGGCTTGATCGAGCAGAAAAGAAGAAGCGTAAAAGCACGTACGGAATACGAGCGGAATGGGAAATTGATTCGTTTTGCCGTTGGTAAAGGATTTGAAATGGAGGCTGTCTGCCGTTGTGTAAAGCAGGCCGGAGGAGATGATGTCTATCTGGGCTGATCTTTGGAATTTGTTTTTCCCGCGTAGTTGCCTGCTTTGTGGACGGCAGCTGGTGACGGGAGAAAGAGTGCTTTGCCTGAAATGTTTGTCAGGACTTCCGCGCACTCGATTCCATTTATGGAAAGATAATGCTGTGGAATGTAATTTCTGGGGGAAAATACCGGTGGAGCATGCCACCTCTTTTCTCTTTTATGCAAAAGGGGGGGATGTCCGGCAGTTGTTGTATGAACTGAAATATCATGGTAATCAAGAAGTGGGGGAGGTGATGGGGCGGATGATGGCATCCGAGCTGATACATTCCCATTTTTTCGATGGAATAGATCTGATTGTCCCTGTACCGTTGCATCAACGTAAAAAACGTTTGAGGGGGTATAATCAAAGTGAATGTCTGGCACGGGGGATTTCGGTGGTGACAGGCATTCCGATGAATACTGAAATCGTGATAAGGAACAGGTATAATGACACGCAAACGCATAAAGGGCAATATGCAAGATGGGAAAACGTACAGGATTTATTTGTCTGCATTTCCCCTGGCGGATTGGAGGGGAAACACCTTTTGTTGGTGGATGATGTGTTGACTACAGGGGCTACGGTTGTTTCTTGCTCCGATGCCTTTCGTGACATACCCGGGTTGCGTATTAGTGTGCTTACTTTGGCGTTGGCAGGAGAAACCTGATGACAACAACTGTTTTTTAGAAAAATATCTTGTCCGATTTTTCATTATTTCGATGTATTTCTATATTTTTGCACAATATTTATCAGATATAGTTGAGTTATGAAGACTTTAGAAAAATTATTCGCAGAGAAATTACTGAAGATTAAGGCTATCAAGTTACAGCCGGCTAATCCTTTTACTTGGGCGTCCGGGTGGAAGTCGCCTTTTTATTGTGATAACCGCAAAACTCTTTCGTATCCTTCTCTTCGTAATTTTGTGAAACTTGAGATTAGCCGTATTGTCCTGGAAAAGTTCGGTCAGGTAGATGCTATTGCCGGTGTGGCGACAGGTGCTATCCCTCAAGGAGCCTTGGTGGCTGAAGAATTGAATCTGCCGTTTGTGTATGTTCGTTCTACTCCGAAAGACCATGGCTTGGAAAACCTGATTGAAGGTGAACTTCGTCCTGGCATGAAAGTCGTAGTTATTGAGGACTTGATTTCAACTGGCGGCAGCAGCTTGAAAGCTGTGGAAGCTATCCGTCGTGACGGATGTGAAGTGATTGGTATGGTCGCTGCATTTACGTATGGTTTCCCGGTGGCAATTGAAGCATTCAAGGCGGCAAAAGTAAACTTGGTTACCCTGACTACTTATGAAGCCGTATTGGAATCAGCTTTGAAGACCGGATATATTAATGAAGAGGATGTTCCGGTTTTAGACAACTGGAGAAAGGATCCGGCTCATTGGGAGGCTGGTAAATAAGTTATAGTTTTAAAACAAATATAGTATGAAGAGAACCATTCGGGAATTTTATGGATTTCCGGATTGTTCTTTTTGTGTTTTTAGAGAACAGATATTATGGCACAATTTGAGAGTGGGGTGAAATATGTTCCTTATAGTCAGGAGCAAGTGTTTAATAAGTTGTCGGATTTAAGTAACTTGGAATCAGTACGCGATAAATTGGCTGACAAAGTGCAAGGTATGGAATTCGACAGAGACTCTTTGAGTTTTACAGTACAAGGCATAAGCATTACTTTGCGTATTATAGAACGTGAGCCTTATAAATGTGTTAAATTCGAAAGTGAAAAATCTCCGGTCCCTATGAATTTGTGGATTCAGATTTTGCCTGTAGAGGCTGGGCAGGCAAAACTGAAAGTAACCATTCGTGCAGAAGTGAATATGTTTATGAAAGCGATGGTTACTAAACCTTTGCAGGATGGTGTGGATAAGCTGGCCGAGATGTTATCGATGATTCCTTATTAGAAAACAAAGAAAGATATGGCGCAGAAACTTTGGGAAAAAAATGTCCGGGTAAATGAAGAGATAGATCGTTTTACTGTAGGACGTGACCGTGAAATGGACCTTTATCTGGCTAAACACGATGTATTGGGCTCAATGGCACACATTGCCATGTTGGAAAGCATTGGTTTGCTTACAGCCGGAGAATTGGAAATCTTGTTGGCGGAATTGAAGAATATCTATGCTTCTGCCGAAAAAGGGGAGTTTATAATAGAGGATGGTATAGAGGATGTGCATTCACAAGTGGAATTGATGTTGACCCGTAAGTTGGGAGATGTCGGAAAGAAAATTCATAGTGGACGTTCACGCAATGACCAGGTGCTGGTGGATTTGAAGCTGTTTACTCGTGCGGAATTAAAAGAAGTGGCCGAAGAGGTGGAACAACTTTTTCATGTGCTGATTTCTCAAAGCAATAAGTATAAGGATGTGTTAATGCCGGGTTACACTCATTTGCAGATAGCGATGCCTTCTTCCTTTGGCTTGTGGTTTGGCGCGTATGCTGAGAGTCTGGTGGACGATATGATGTTCCTGCAGGCCGCATTCAAAATGTGCAACCGCAACCCGTTGGGCTCTGCTGCCGGGTATGGTTCTTCTTTCCCGCTCAACCGTGAGATGACCACCCGCTTGTTGGGATTTGACTCGATGAACTATAATGTGGTGTATGCGCAGATGGGGCGTGGCAAGATGGAACGTAATGTGGCTTTTGCTTTGGCTTCTATTGCCGGGACTGTTTCAAAAATGGCTTTTGACGCTTGTATGTTCAGCAGTCAAAACTTTGGATTTGTGAAACTTCCGGATGAATGTACTACTGGTTCCAGTATTATGCCCCACAAAAAGAATCCCGATGTGTTTGAATTGACACGGGCAAAATGCAACAAGTTGCAGGCTCTTCCTCAGCAGATTATGATGATAATGAATAATTTGCCTTCGGGATATTTTCGTGATTTGCAGATTATAAAAGAAGTTTTTTTGCCTGCATTCCGGGAATTGAAGGAGTGTTTGCAGATGGCTGCTTATATTATGGACAAGATAAAAATCAACGAACATATTCTGGACGATGACCGTTACCTTTATATATTTAGTGTGGAAGAGGTCAATCGTTTGGCCTCTGAAGGCATGCCGTTCCGTGATGCATATAAAAAAGTGGGCTTGGACATAGAGGCCGGTAAGTTCACTCATAACAAGAAGGTGCATCATACTCATGAGGGCAGTATCGGTAATTTGTGTAATGACAGGATCGAAAGTTTGATGCGGCAAGTAGTGGACGGGTTCAATTTCTCGGTCATGGAACAGGCTGAACGAAGCCTTCTAGATAGATAAGAATAATGATAAATCGTAATGGCATGAAATATCAACCTTCGGCAGACCGTTATAGTAAAATGCAGTACAAATATTGTGGGAACAGCGGCCTGCTTTTACCTCGTATTTCTTTAGGCCTGTGGCATAATTTTGGCAGTGTGGACGATTTCGGTGTGGCGACCGATATGATTAAATACGCTTTTGATAGTGGGGTTACACATTTTGACCTAGCTAATAATTATGGTCCTGTTCCGGGAAGTGCAGAGATTAATTTCGGTAAAATCCTGAAGGAAAATTTTCAAGGTTACCGTGATGAACTGATTATTTCCTCAAAAGCAGGACACGAAATGTGGAGCGGGCCTTATGGGGGAAACAGCTCGCGTAAGAATCTGATGGCCAGTATTGATCAAAGTCTGCATCGTACTGGTTTGGATTACTTTGATATATTTTATAGCCACCGTTATGATGGCGTGACCCCGGTTGAGGAAACGATGCAGGCATTGATTGATATAGTGAAACAAGGAAAAGCATTGTATGTGGGTATTTCAAAGTATCCGCCTGTGCAGGCAAAGGCGGCTTATGAAATATTGAGGAGTGCCGGTGTGCCGTGTTTGATCAGCCAATATCGTTATAGTATGTTTGAACGTGCTGTGGAGGCGGAGTCATTGCCGTTGGCTGCTGAACAAGGTTCCGGTTTTATTGCATTTTCGCCTTTGGCACAAGGGTTGCTTACTAATAAATATTTGCATGGCATTCCGGAACATTCTCGTGCGGCTCGTGCTACCGGATTCTTGAAAGTGGATCAAGTGACTGAAGATAAAGTGGAGAAAGCGCGCCGGCTGAATGAGGTGGCTGTACGCCGTGGGCAGACTTTGGCTGAGATGGCATTGGCATGGGTGTTGAAAGATGAACGGATGACCTCTGTTATTGTGGGGGCAAGTTCTGTAAAACAGCTGGCAGATAATCTTCATGCGTTGGATAATTTGGTCTTTACTGATGAGGAATTGACAGAAATAGAGGGAATTTTACGATTGTGAATAAAAAAATGGGTGTAAAGTTTGGTTGGTATTATAAAATGGCTTATCTTTGCACCCGTTAAAACAAAACGCGGAAATAGCTCAGTTGGTAGAGCATAACCTTGCCAAGGTTAGGGTCGCGAGTT
>BLLV01000083.1 GCA_011959205.1 Bacteroidaceae bacterium | reverse complement strand
TACCTGCTGAGCTAGCGAATCAATCCTTTGTTATCGCTATTCTTCCGAATTGCGAGTGCAAAGGTAGGTGTTTTATATGAAACATGCAAATATATCACTTGATTTTTTTAAATTATTTTTCTTTTGAATTGTCTGTTTGTTGATTATCAGTAGTTTCTGTCCTTTTGGAAAATTCTTTTTCTTTTATTCGTATATACTTTTGATAGTAAGAAAGCATTAAACTGGTACAAGGTAAAGCGATAATCATTCCCACAATTCCCATTAATGCTCCCCAGACGGAGAGGGATAATAAGATGATAGCAGGATTCAGACCTGTAATTTTTCCCATAACTTTCGGGACGATCAGCGCGTCTTGTATGATTTGCACGATGCAGAATACCAAAAAGGCGCAAAATAATATCCACCAAAAATTCTCTCCCGTATCCGCTGCTTTCAATAAGGCTAGCAAGATGGTGGGGATGAAAGCGATTAGTTGAAGATAAGGTACCATATTCAGAAGTCCGATAAACAGGCCGAAACCGATAGCCAGCGGGAAATCAATGATAAGGAAACCTATGCTGAATAGAATTCCTACACAAAAAGCGACAAATGCCTGGCCGCGGAAATATTTGTTCATGCCATCTTGCACATCGGTAACGATGCATACTGTCATTTCACGATGCTTGATAGGAACCAGTTTGATCCATCCTTGTGCAATGGCCTCATAATCCAATAAAATAAAGAAGGTGTAAAGCAGGATAATGAATGAGGTAAATACACTGACCACAATATTGACGGACTGGGTTAGCAATGCCCATACTTGCGGAAGTACATTGCGCATAGTGTTCGCGAAATTGTTTTCGTTCAGTGCTTCATGTATTTTCAGCATATCTATATGTTCTTTTATGAAGTTGGCCACAGTGCCGGGAATGGCTGCTTGCTTGGAACCTTCCACAAAATAATCAGTAAGCAGTTCTTTCAGTTTGCCGAATTCTTCGATGATAGGGGGAACAAGTCCTATAAATGCTAATGTAAGGATGGAGGATAAAGTTAATAAGACAACAAATATGGAGATTACCCGGTTCTTCAGGCGCAACTTGTGCTGGAAGAAAATAACCATCGGATAGATGAGGTAGGCAATAAGCCATGCCACGAAAAAGGGGAGTAACACTCCGCTGAGCCGTTTTACCAAATATAGAATGCCGATAATGACAACTGCCGTCAATATCCCGCGGATAAAGCTGTCGAATGTTATTTTTTTCTGTTGCATAAGGCGCTTGTTATTTATTTTCAGTTTCCTCTTTCAAAACTTCCATATAGCAGCCCCGGCAAAGTGGCTCGTAGTCTGCCTTTTCTCCCAATAAAACTCGCTTTTCACTTTTGGTGATCCGGTGGGTGGCGTATGCCAGATTCCCGCATTTCACACAAATGGCGTGGACTTTGGTTACTTCGTCCGCAATAGCCAGCAGGGCAGGAATAGGACCAAAAGGAATCCTTTTAAAATCCATGTCTAAACCGGCTACGATGACTCGTATGCCATTGTCGGCCAGCTGATTGCAAACGTCAACCAGCCCCTCGTCAAAGAATTGGGCCTCGTCTATTCCCACCACATCTTTGTCTGAAGAGAAAAGTAAAATACTGGCGGAGGAGTCGATGGGAGTGGATGTAATGGAATTGCTGTCATGCGATACGACTTCTTCTTTTGAATAGCGTGTGTCCATGGCCGGTTTGAATATTTCAACTTGTTGGCGGGCAAATTTCGCTCTTTTTAAACGGCGGATTAGTTCCTCGGTTTTACCTGAGAACATAGAACCGCATATTACCTCTATCCTTCCTCTTCTACGCGTTTCGTGAATGTGGTCTTCTGAAAAAACTACCATAATTTTGATATAACAATATAGATTAATTTCAGTTACAAATGTACGATTTGTGCCTTGAAAAAGGACTATTTTTGCTTAGAAATTTATTAATAAAAGATATAATGTTAAACTAATGTGCAACATCTGTTAAATAATTAAGGTAATTAACTTTACGCATTCAATTTCTTTCTACATTTGTTCTATATATAACAGAATGCAATTGTTTTATGGGAAAACTGTATGTCGTACCTACTCCTGTAGGAAATTTGGAAGATATGACTTTCCGCGCCATTCGTGTGTTGAAAGAGGCTGATTTGATATTGGCTGAAGACACACGTACTTCAGGCATTTTATTGAAGCACTTTGACATTAAGAACGTCATGCAGTCTCATCATAAGTTTAATGAGCATAAAACAGTGGAAGGTATTGTGGGGCGTATCAAAGCTGGAGAAACTATAGCTTTAATATCTGATGCCGGAACTCCCGGTATTTCTGATCCAGGATTTTTGATAGTGCGAGAGTGCGTGAAGAATGACATCGAAGTGCAATGTTTGCCCGGGGCTACAGCTTTTGTACCCGCGTTGGTGGCGTCAGGACTGCCTGATGAACGTTTCTGTTTTGAAGGGTTCCTGCCACAAAAAAAAGGAAGAGTGACCCGCCTGACTTCTTTGCAGGAAGAAAAGCGGACGATGATATTTTATGAATCACCCTATCGTTTGGTGAAAACCTTAACTCAATTTGCCGAGTTTTTCGGTGCCGAAAGGCCTGTTTCCGTATGTCGTGAGATTTCAAAAATTCACGAAGAAAGTGTTCGGGGCACATTAACAGAAGTTATAGCGCATTTCATTCAAAACGAGCCGCGAGGGGAAATCGTAATTATACTCGGTGGGAAAGAGGACTAAAAATGAATAAACTTAAAAAGTAAAGCAAATGAAAAAACTAGTATTTTTATCGCTGTTATCTGTAGCTTTATTGGCCTCGTGCGGTAATGGAGCTCAGAAAGATGTCTTGAAGGCTCAGAATGACTCTTTGATGGTGGAACTGTCAAATAGAAATGCAGAATTGGATAATATCATGGGGGCTTTCAATGAAGTGCAGGAAGGTTTTCGTCAGATAAATGAGGCTGAAAGCCGTGTGGATTTGCAGAGTGGTTCTATCCGTGAGAATAGTGCTGATAAGCTAAAAGAAGATATTCTCTTCATTAGTGAGAAATTGCAGGCAAACCGTGAACAGATAGCGAAACTGGAAAAGCAATTGAAGAATAGTCAGTATAATTCTGTTCAGTTGAAGAAAGCTGTATCCAATTTGACGAAGGAATTGGAAGCTAAACAACAGCAGATTGAAACGCTGCAAGCTGAATTGGCTTCAAAAAATATTCGTATTGCTGAACTGGATGATGCGGTAGCTGGTTTAAATCAAAATGTAAATGAACTGATTGCGGAAAATGAAGCGAAGGCTGCAACTGTTGCCAGCCAGGATAAAGCTTTGAATGCTGCTTGGTTTGTTTTTGGAACAAAATCTGAATTGAAAGACCAGAAAATTCTTGAAAAGGGGGATGTCCTGAAAAGTGCGGACTTTAACAAGGATTATTTCACTCAGATTGACATCCGTACTGATAAGGAAATCAAATTGTATTCTAAACGTGCTGAATTGTTGACTACGCATCCGGTAGGTTCATACGAATTGGTGAAGGATGCGAAAGGCCAACTGACTTTGAAGATTACGAATTCTACTGAATTCTGGAGCGTATCACGCTACTTGGTTATTCAGGTGAAATAAGGGATATTGAATGGTTGTTTTGTAAAAGGGTTGTGCCATGAGTGGACGCAACCCTTTTTTAATCTGTTTATTTGTGTATGTACAAAAGTATATTCATTGACTTGGATGATACGGTGTGGGCTTTTTCCGAAAATGCTCGTGACACCTTTCAAGATATGTATGATAAGTATCATTTCGACCGTTATTTTCGTTCTTTTGAACATTTCTATGAGATTTATGAAGCGCGGAATGTGACATTATGGGAGGAGTACGGAAACCGTAAAATAACCAAGGAGGAGTTGAACATTCAACGTTTCTCTTATCCCCTGCTGCAAGTGGGTGTGGATGATAAAGCATTGGTAAAAGCCTATTCTGAAAACTTCTTTGCCGATATTATTTATAAGAAGAAACTGATGCCCCATGCACGCGAGGCGTTGGAGTATTTGGCTTCCAGATATGATTTGTACATCCTTTCCAATGGCTTCCGGGAATTGCAGGAACAGAAGATGCGTTCGGCGGGAGTGAGAGAATATTTCAAGAAGATCATCCTGTCTGAAGATATAGGGGTGCTGAAACCTTATCCGGAAATCTTTTATTTCGCCATGTCGGCTACCCAGTCGGAGCTGAAAACTTCTTTGATGATAGGCGATAACTGGAAGAATGATGTGGCGGGAGCGAAGAATGTGGGGATGGGGTGTATTTATTATAATATAAAGAAAGAGGCGCCTTTGCCCTTCAAGCCAAGTCTCGATATGAAGGACTGGAAGGAAGTGAAAACCTTTCTATAATCAGCATGAAAAGGATGTGTGGCGTATTTCTTCTCTCTTGTTTAAAGCAAAGGGAAACAGGACGACAGAATTGAATCACAGGTTCAGAAAATGCAGGCAGAAAGCCAAAGAGTGGCTCTGTTCCGAGGAAGGAGGGAAACACAAAGAACAGAGATGTATACCTGCTTTGCCATTGCTCTCAATATAAAAAAATGTGTGCAGAAATGACAAAAGATGGTATAGGCTGGCTGATTAAACTGCTTTATGAGCTTGCAACCACTCTATTTAGATGTCGGGAACATATAAAACAAAGATATCTTCAATATATCGCAGCTTAAAGAAGGGTAACTGGTTTTTATAGCTAACAAAAAAAGAAGGTGCATCGTACATTATGACACACCTTCTTTTTTTTATCACAATCACATTACAAGCTTCCCAATGTCTCGATTGATGTCATACAATACATACGGTGACATAGAAAGCCCGTAAAGATTAATCAATATCTTCCACCGGAATCGGAGTCGGAGCAACCGGATTGTTATCGTCTTCATCCAAAGCAGGATTTGCCTGAATTTCAGCTTCAGGGATACGCCACAAAAGCAGATTATCTCCCGCAGGGATATTAAAGATCATAGTTTCATTGGGATAACCGGCTCCACGGCGGTCAATTCCCTTGTTCAGACGCATGAAGTCAAACCATATCAAGCCTTCCCCCCAGAACTCAATTCTTCTCTGTCTCAAGATTTCCTCTTGAATGTCAGTAACGGGAACTTTATATTCAGGATCGCGATATGTCCGGATGAAGTTTTCCAGAGCGGCTGTGTTTCCGGTAGCCATTGCTTCACCTTCGGCCTTGATCAAATACATTTCTTCGACACGCATCAATATGATGTCGTTTGCATTGTTGTCGCTTCCTAAATTGGCATCACTATATCCGCCGTAAGGA
This sequence comes from Bacteroidaceae bacterium, assembly GCA_011959205.1. GTDB lineage: Bacteria > Bacteroidota > Bacteroidia > Bacteroidales > Bacteroidaceae > Phocaeicola. The sequence goes on along the minus strand of BLLV01000083.1, from coordinate 4,092 downwards.
GAGAATTTACAACTTGTTAGAGGAACATACTTATAGTCCTTCAAGAATTTCTGGTATGCCGGAGTCAGTGCCGGATTATCCCCTTTTTCGTTTGACCACCATGCCTTGCGCGCATCCGAATCAGGAATCGTTTTGTACAACTTCTTATTGATTTGATGTCCGCCACTGTACCAGCAATATCCATAATTAAATGTACCGTTGTGAGAGATCCAGTTGATGATACCTGAGCTTACCACATCGTCTGTTTCAGCTATTTCAATACCCCACATCCAGTTTGCCTCATTCAATGACCAGAAAGCGGGACGTCCTACCTTGTCCAGTGCAGCAGGCACAGCATCGGTAGCCTGAATGGCTTTGGTTGCATCGGCAGCGGCTTCCGCATAATTGTGCATAGCCAGATTCATACGTGCACGCAGTCCGTAGGCTGTACCCAAGTTGATGTAACGGCGGCTCTTTTGGATACCGGATTTTTCAAGCAGTTCAATGGCTTTTGTCAAGTCATTATTAATCAGCTGGTAAACAGCCTCCACAGTAGCACGGGGAGCACCATTCAGCACTGCGTCATTGGAGTTTTCATCGGTAATGATCGGCACACAAAGTGCTGATTCATGTCCTTTATAATTAAACTGGTACAATTGGGCAAGTGTCAAATAGCTAAAGGCACGTCCTGCCAGTCCCTGAGCCAGGAAGTACTGGGCTTGCGCCTCATCGGTATCCGCACTGATGGTGGCAATAACATTGTTAGCATTGAAAATAATCTGGTACATATCATTCCATACCATCTGGGCCTCATAACTGGTGTAGGTACGGTCGGAAAAATCCATGCTGTTTCCGGCCCAGTTATACCCGTTATCTTCCATAACCACATCTTGCCCATTAGCATCAGTCAGCATCATAACCGTGGGATATCCAAGGTCATTATGACGCAGCACATCACCCAATGCCGTATAGTTAGGAGCATATACACTGAATTGCGCAAAAATGGCAGTCACACCCGCTTCCGCTCTTTCAGGAAGTGATTCGACCACTTCTTCTTTTTGTCCTGAAGTAACAGTACCGCCTGACGGCATGGTATCTAAGTCTTCACAGCCGGCAAATGCCAATGAAGAGGCAAGCGCCAATGTAAATAAGTATTTTGTTTTCATCTTTTTTTTCTATTTTGCAATTAATTAAAAGCTTAAGCTGATACCTCCTGAAAGGGTACGGATAGCAGTATAAGTGGCAGTTGAGGCAGAAGTGAAGCCTTGGCGGGGGTCAAGTCCCTTACGGGCTGTCAGCATACCCAGGTTGTCTCCGCTGAAGTAAACGCGCACCTTGCTCAATCCCATTTTGTTTACAATATGTTTGGGTAGTGTATAACCCACTGTAATGTTATTGATGGCCAGATAGTCAGAACTTACCATAAAGCGGGTAGAAGTACTGTTGGCATATTTATCCGACGCACTCATACGAGGAACATCTGTATTACGGTTTTCGGGAGTCCATGCGTCACGGATATCAGTGTGCCAGTTTCGGCCGGCGCTGCTTGTATATCCATTGTGCATCAACATCTGATATCCATAGTCTCTGATCTCACCGCCCAACTGATAGGCCAGTTGGATAGAGGCGTCAAAGCCAAATGCATTTACGCTGGTACCCAAACCTCCATATACATCAGGCAGCAAATCGCCTGTAGTCACTTTGTATTTGTTAGCGATGTTCAAGTCTTCTGTCTTGATACGGTTTCCGTCCTCATCTTCCGCCCAGTATTGAGCGACACCATTTTCAGGATTGACACCCGCCCATTCCGGCAAGTACAAACGATACATAGACTCTCCTTCTTCATAAATGCGAGTGCCGTCAATTAAGCGGCCTTTCAGGTCGGGATGCAACTCGTTAATCTTATTCTTTACAGAAGTAGCGTTCAAATTCACATTCCATGTGATATTCTTACGGTTGATGATATCATAGTTCAAATCAATCTCGATACCCGAGTTAGTCATTGAACCGATGTTCATTGGGATTTGAGTATATCCCATACTGCCGGCTACCGGCTTGTAATAAAGCATATCGCTGGATTTACGTCCAAAGTATTCAATGGTACCGCTCAGACGGTTGTTAAACAAGGTAAAATCCACACCGATATTATAAGAGGTGGAAGTTTCCCAAGATAAATCGGGATTACCTTTATAGTACAACGTACCGTCAGCCCATCCGGAATCAGAACCGGTGATTGTAAACTGGTCTTGCCAAGCATAGTTATTGCCGATGGCGTCATTACCCTGCTGGCCGAAAGAAGCTTTCAGCTTCAACATATTCACCCATTCGAATTTATTCATGAATTCCTCCTTGGTCAACATCCAGGCAGCACTGGCCGACCAGAAGTTACCCCATCTGTTTTCGGGAGCAAAACGTGAAGAGCCGTCACGACGGAAGGAGACATTGGCAATATACTTGTCGTCATAGCTATATAGTTCACACGTCCAATATAGCCGATGCTGGCACGCTCGTGACCATAACCGCCACCGTTTTTCTGTTTGGCCGCATTATCGACAAAGAAATCCTCTGGATTATACAAGTAACTACCCGATGCGCTTACACGTTCGTATTTATAAGTATATCCGTCATAGATGGCAGACAAGTCAAAGTGATGATGTTCTTTCAATGTGAACTGATAATTTGCCGAATACTGCTGGTTGAATCCGGAAGTGCGTTCGTGTCTTTGAGTGACCGCTCCACCCATGGAAGCAAACTGGCCCATATAAGCATTCTGCAAAGCGTGATAACGCGTGTTGTCAATGGAGAAACCATAACGAGCGGCCAAGGTCAAACCTGCCAGCGGAGTGATTTCGGCATACCAGTTGGCATTCAAAATATCCATCAAGTATTCAGTCTTATCATAAGCCAGCTGCCCGGCCGGATTGGAAATAGACATGAACGAACGGTCACGACCCGCATCTTTCACTGTACCGTAGTCAAACACCTTTCGACCTTTGTTTGTCATTATATTCCCCTGAGCATCACGTACATACATCGGATAAATAGGGGCGATCCAGTTTGCCATCATAAAAGCATTACCAGATGAAGCACTGGCAGTCTGATCACCCGGATAGAAACTCTTAGAATAGTTGAAACTTGCGTTCACTCCCACTTTCAACCATTTATTCACTTGATAATCATCTTTCACACGTCCGGAAGTACGTTCAAATCCTGAACCGGAAACCAATCCGCCATCATCCAGATAACCAAGTGACACATAAAAGTTATTGCGGTCTGTACTTCCCGAAATAGACAAGTTGTATTCCTGGCGCAAGGTAGGATTGAACATGATATCCGACCAGTTGTCAGGTGTAAAATAGTGCTCCCCATCATTGTAGCCCAATGTTGCATTCGGGTTCAGTTTGCCATCCATTCCAATCAGAGACTGGCCTTCGGGCAACGTATAAATCTGATATCCGTTACCACCATTTGTTTTGGTAGTAATAGCACTGTTGGCATACGCATTAGCCTTTGCCGCATCATAATTCAAATTATACAGACCTGTGTTGTAAATAGCGCTGTATTCTCTTTCCAGATACTCTTGCGCGCTTTCTAATACATCATAGTTTTTAACGGCACGGCTGTTTGAACCCCATTTTGCATCAAAATTAACCGTTGCCTTACCCATCTTACCTTTTTTGGTAGTTACCATAATGATACCATTGGCACCACGTGCACCATAAAGAGCGGTAGAAACTGCATCTTTTAGTACAGTAATAGACTCAATATCAGCAGTATTTATAGAAGAGAGGTCTCCGTCAAAAGGAATACCGTCCACTACATATAAGGGATCTGTGCCTGCATTGATAGAACCGATACCACGGATACGAACTGTTGCAGATGTACCCGGCTGACCATTAGAACTTTGCACCTGCACACCGGCAACAGCACCAGACAAAGCTTGAGATACATTAGATACCTGACGTTGCTCTATTTTATCGGCTTTCATCACACCTGCCGAACCGGTAAAAGTCCCTTTTTTAGATGTTCCGTATGCAGTCACCACTACTTCGTCGAGCGTTTCTGTATCAGCCTTTAGAACCACACTGATATTGGCTTTGACCCCCACCTCTT
>BLLV01000082.1 GCA_011959205.1 Bacteroidaceae bacterium | reverse complement strand
GGCTGAGAAGGCATTGGCTCATCCTGAATATCTAAAGCCGGGAGAAAAGGAAAGACTACAGACACTGGTCGATAGTATAACCGAGGAGGACAACATCTTTATAGTGTATGGCAAAATCAAATAGTAGCAATTATATTCACAGTGCATTGTGATTTTTCGACAAAAAATTAATTGGAATTAGGTGTATAAAAACGAATGGAAATATATGAAAACAAGAATTTTATTGATTTTCGCATCTTTTTTATTTAAAATTACAGTCCTTTCTGCTCAGGAAATAAAAGGGCGTGTGTATGCGGCGGATGAGAACAGGCCATTGGTTGGTGCCACAATGCGAGTGCTGACAGAAGATTCTGTGTATGTAACAGGTTTTACCACAGACCAAAAAGGGCGTTTCAGGTCTGACGTGAAATTGGATAATTTCAGGCTGGAAATATCTTATGTAGGATATGAAAAAAATGTCGTATTAGTACAAAATAGAGATCGAAGGAATCTGGATTTGGGAGTCATATCGCTGGTGCTTGATTCGATTAGCTTGGGAAGTGTCGAGGTGGTAGCGCAAGGCATGGTACACAAAACCGGAAAGATTATGGCTTATCCAAGTACGAAGCAGGTCGAAGCAGCAACTTCCAGTCTCGGTTTGTTGAAAAGCATGATGCTCCCACAATTATATGTTGACCCGGTACAGGAATCTATTTCCATTTCTGGAGTTTCTGGAGTGATTTATCGGATAAACGGTGTAAATGCCAGTTTGCAAGAAGTAAAGGCTTTGAATCCACAACAGATTGCACGCGTGGATTACAGCCAGTTGCCATCCATGCGTGAACTGGATTCCAATTCTGGAGTGCTTGATTTTATTTTGAAAGAGCCTCGGGTTGGAACTTCGCTGTCTTTCGGAGGTACGAGTGCCTTTACTACGGGTTTTGTGAACGGAAACCTCAATTTTCGGACCAACTATAAGAAATCTCAGTTCTCAATTGATTATAATGTGAACTATCGAGATTATTCTGAACGCCGGACAGACGAACTGGAAACTTATTCGTATCCGGATGGTTCAGTGTTGACACGTGATAAGCGAGGCGAGTTTGCTCCTTTCGGTTATACGGATCATAACATTGCTGTCGGTTACCTTTTTAAAAATGATAAAGATATGGTGAATATCCGATTTAATAATCAGATTGGGTCAAACTATAATAAAAATCGTCAGCAAATCTTTCAAGAGCAGCAATTCATAGGGCAGCGAGATATTCATTCTTCTTTCTCCAGCTATATACCATCGCTTGATTTTACCTACAGTCGAAAGATGAAAAACAATCAGGGTGTGGAAGTGAATCTGGTCGGTACTTTAGCAAATACGGATTATGAACGTATGCTGACCGACCATTTGGGCGGACAAACACTATCAGAAGTAAATAGTACGACTGATGGCAACCAGAAATCACTGATCGGTGAAGTTTATTATTGGCGTGAAGGTGAAAAGGTTAATATTTCAGCCGGTTTACGTTCGACTTACCAATATGCAAGCAACCTTTATGGAGTGAACGAGGAAGTTAACTTGAAAAATTACAATGCTTATCCTTATGTCCAGTTGCAAGGCAGTTTAGGTAAAGTATCTTATACAGTTGGAACTGGTTTACGGTTCCAGCAACAGAAGCAAGGAAACGAATCGGTGACTTATTGGCGTAATACGTCTTCTTTGTCTTTATCCTATAAACAAAAATATTGAAATTTGCAGTATTCTATCAATTTTCGTCCGTTGTTCCCTTCTTTGAGCAGTCTTTCTGAAGTGGTACAGGAAATTGATTCTCTTTCCATTATGCGAGGAAATCATTCGCTGACTCCCTATAATACATTGCGCAATCAGGTTAATTTCTCGGTTTGGGATAATAAGAAATTCGCAACTGTGCTGACATTGGTGGCTGACCGTAGCTTCCACCCTATCCAACAGGATATTTTTTATTCGACTACAGAGGATCGGTTTATCTTTCAGGAAAACAATCAGGATTATGATGTCAACTATGGTGCACAGATGGTTGTACAGATGACTGATATTTTGGATCTGTTTATGTTTCAGGTATTTGGCGGATGGAACTATTATAAGTCAAAAGGTGAAACTTACGAACATACTTTGAATAATTTCTATTATGGTGCTTATCTGGCCATGACATACAAGGGGTTTCAAATCAATGGTTCCTGGATGAAACCGATGAAGTCTTTGTCTGGTCAGTACGTCATGACAGCTGAAAATAGCAGCAGTATCAATGCAAGCTACAAATGGAAAAACTTAAATGTCGGAATGGGAATTATGTTTCCATTCACCGAAGGTTCTAAATATCGGACAGAACAATTGAATCAAATCATTACTTCCGACCGAAATGTATTGATTCGCAACAATCGGAATATGTTTTATGTCAGCCTTTCATATAACATTAATTGGGGACGTTCCATTTTCCAAAGTAACAAACGGTTACAGAATGCAGACCGGGTGAACAGTATTTTGAAAGTAAACGATAATTGAAATACATAACAAGATGAAGAAGATAGCATTATTATGTGCAGGGCTTGGCTTTTGTTTGTTGAGCCATGCAGAAGAACCGGCAAAAAATTTTTACTTTGCCGGATACAAGGTCGTATTTATTCCGTCAGACACCTTTCGCGTAGAAGTAGGAAATCCTGACTTGGGATCTCAGGAACTGAAAGATGGGGTCTTGTCATTCACGCTTAAAGATGCAAGCGGCCGGATGCCGAAAGATGTGGTGCATATCTATACCGACGATATTCACCGGATCAGTATGAACTATTCTGAATTAATAGCAGATCAGTCTTTTTCTGTAGATTCATTAAGTATTTCCCTGGCAGCGGGTTCAAGGGGCATCATGAGCGTAAAGGCAAAATATTTGCAAGTATCGGCAGGAGCTGGCAGCCAATTGATCATAAAAGGAGAAACGGATGTTTTTAATTGTACAACAAAGGGTAACAGCAGTGTCAATACACACGAACTGAAGGTAAGAAAGAATGTCAGGAACAGGAAAACAGTTGAATGATATATCTGTAGAGTCGTTATTTTAACAATAATAAATCGAATAAAGATGGCTCCAAAAAATAAGTATTGTTATGCCTGTTTATAATTCCTCTCTTTACCGAGAATAAGAAACTTTTTCGTATCTATCTGAATGGCAGCGTAAAGTGGAAAGGAAAGAAATTGTTGGCAACGATTAAAATTCAGGATATAACGCTAACGGCTCTTCGCTTCGCAAGAAACGGAGAGCTTATAGTTTTTCAATCTCTTCTTTAGATAATCCGGTAGCTTGTGAAATAACCTCAATAGTCACACCTAATTTTTTCAGATTACGAGCACTTTCTTTTACTCCTTCTTTACGGCCTTTTGCCAATCCTTTATTTAACCCTTCTTCAATACCTTCTGCTCTTCCTTCTGCTCTTCCTTCTTCCCGTTCAGTATTGATATTATCACGAAGGATTACAA
>BLLV01000081.1 GCA_011959205.1 Bacteroidaceae bacterium | reverse complement strand
AACTCCAACGCATGGGAGCCTTTTACCCAAAATTCGCCCATGTGGGATACATCAAAGACACCTACGGCATTACATACGGTGAGATGTTCGTCAATAATTCCCGAATATTCAATAGGCATATTATAACCTGCAAATTCGTGCATTTTCGCCCCCAAGGCAATGTGTGTTTCGGTAAACGGAGTTGTTTTCATGTTATTGCTTTACTATTTTAAGGTTAATAAATTCTACTTATCTTGCCACCAATTCAGCGATTTTCACCACCACTTTCATAGCTTTCTCAATAGACTGGATCGGCGCAAACTCATATCTGCCATGAAAATTCAAGCCACCGGCAAAAATATTGGGACAAGGCAATCCCTTGAACGAAAGCTGCGCACCATCCGTTCCACCACGGATAGCCTTCACCTTAGGTGTCACACCCGCCTCTTCCATAGCCTTGAAAGCGATATCAATGATATGCATCACTGGCTCAATTTTGTCACGCATATTGTAATACTGGTCCTTCAGTTCCAATGTAACGGTACCTTCTCCATATTTCTTATTGATGATTTCCGCCCATTTTTTCATATTTTCCTTGCATGCCTCAAACTTGGCACGGTCATGATCACGAATGATATAAGAAATAGTAGTCTGCTCCACTTCACCCGTCATGCCAATCAAGTGATAGAATCCCTGGTAACCGTCAGTACACTCGGGCACTTCGTCTGTAGGCAGTAAAGCTGCAAACTCATTCGCCACACGCAAAGAATTGATCATTTTATCCTTGGCGTATCCCGGATGCACGTTACGTCCTTTAATAATCACTTTTGCAGAAGCGGCATTAAAGTTTTCAAACTCCAGCTCTCCCACTTCACCACCATCCATCGTATATGCCCACTCGCATCCGAATCTCTCCACATCAAATTTATGCGCACCCAAGCCTATTTCTTCATCAGGATTGAATCCCACACGAATTTTTCCATGCTTGATTTCAGGATGTTCCTTCAGATATACCATAGCTGAGATGATTTCGGCAATACCTGCCTTATCGTCAGCTCCCAACAATGTCTTACCATTGGTTACAATAAGATCCTCCCCTTTATGATCCAGCAATTCGGGGAATTGTTTGGGAGAAAGTATAATGTTATCTTCTTCACACAGTACAATATCCGCCCCGTCATAACCATAGACAATGCGTGGAGTGACTCCCGCGCCCGTCATATCGGGACTGGTATCCATGTGGGCAATAAATCCGATGGTAGGAACCGGCTTGTCCGTATTGGCCGGCCATGTAGCAAACAAGTAACCGTTCTCATCCAAAGAAATTTCCTGAAAGCCCAATTGCTCCAATTCTGATTTTAAATATTGCGCAAATACCATCTGCTTCGGCGTACTGGGGGTAACTCCGCTATTCTCATCAGACTGAGTATCGAAGCTTACATATTTTAAGAATCGTTCTATTACCGTCATTTTTCTTTTTTATTTTAATATTCATACTTGCCTGTAAAAATAGAAAAAGAGCCGTGAATTGCCAAACAAATCACAGCTCTTTTTCATTAATATTTTATTATTCTGTTATCAGAAGCAACTGGAACCATCGAAACAATGGGTACATACTTTACATTTTGGTAATCCTATCGCTTCTACCAAAATTTCCAAAGTGTTGAATTTCAACGAACTCAGACCGAATCGGTCGGCAATCATCTGTACCATCTTCTTGTATTCCGGTGAGTCTGTTGTCGCATATTTTTCCAGATTCTTATTTTCATCGCCTTCAATCTCCTTGATCATCCGGCGGGTAATCAATTCCAAATCGCTTTTTGATGAAGTGAAACCAATGAAAGGGCATCCATAAATCAATGGCGGACAAGCAATGCGCATGTGAACCTCTTTAGCGCCATAATCAAATAAAATCTTCACATTATCACGAAGCTGGGTTCCGCGCACTATAGAATCGTCACAGAACAGCACGCGCTTACCTTCCAGCATAGCACGATTGGGTATCAGTTTCATTTTCGCCACCAGTGAACGCATTTCCTGATTGGCAGGAGTAAAACTACGGGGCCATGTGGGTGTGTACTTAGCAATGGCACGATGATAAGGAATTCCTTTGCCTTCAGCATATCCCAGCGCCATGCCCACTCCCGAATCAGGAATACCGCAGGCGCAATCCACCTCCGAATCATCCTCCTGTCCCATTTTGTAGCCACTCATAAAACGGACTTCCTCTACGTTCCTACCTTCATAGCATGAAACCGGAAATCCATAATATACCCACAAAAAAGAACAAATCTGCATTCCCTCGTTCGGCTTGCGCATTTGCTCCATTCCGTCGGCACGCAAACGGATAATTTCGCCTGGTCCTACATACTTCTCTATTTCATAATCCAGATTCGGTAAACTGCTCGATTCACTTGTCGCAGCATACGCGCCCTCTTTTTTACCTATCACAATCGGAGTACGCCCCCATTTGTCACGTGCTGCTATAATGCCGTCCTCCGTCAGTATCAGCATGGAGCATGACCCCTTGATTTTATTAAAGACATTCTCGATACCATCTACAAAATTTTTTCCTTGCACAATAAGCAATGCAATCAACTCCGTCTGATTCGTCTTGCCAAGACTCATTTCCGAAAAGTGCATATTAGCTGCCAGCAAATCGCGTTCCAATTCCGTAATGTTATTGATTTTAGCTACTGTGACGATGGCGAACTTGCCTAGATGCGAATTAATCACGATAGGTTGCGGGTCTGTATCACTGATGATGCCGATACCCGAATTCCCTTTGAACTTCGGAAGTTCAGATTCAAACTTCGTACGGAAATAAGAACTCTCCAAATTGTGGATAGAGCGCATGAAGCCCTCTCCCTGGGCATACGTAGCCAAACCACCTCTTTTTGTTCCTAAATGTGAATTATAGTCCGTCCCGTAAAATAAGTCGGTGACGCATTCAGTCTTTGAGACTGTTCCAAAAAAACCACCCATTCCTTTTTGCGTATTTTTTGTTTTAGGGCGCAAAATTAATGAAATTCTCCGGAAAAGGCTAATAAAAAGAGAGAAAAACGGCCACCCGGTTGTTTTTTTGCTTCACCTCAAACAAATAAAAAAAGCCCTGATTCCGTAAAAATCAGAACTTTTCCTAATCTTGCTTTCTTTCGAAAGCGGTGCGTACGGGACTCGAACCCGTGACCCCATGCGTGACAGGCATGTATTCTA
>BLLV01000080.1 GCA_011959205.1 Bacteroidaceae bacterium | reverse complement strand
CCCTTTAAACCCAATAAATCCGGATAACGCTCGGATCCTCCGTATTACCGCGGCTGCTGGCACGGAGTTAGCCGATCCTTATTCATAAAGTACATGCAAAAAGGCACACGTGCCTCGTTTTATTCCTTTATAAAAGAAGTTTACAACCCATAGGGCAGTCATCCTTCACGCTACTTGGCTGGTTCAGACTCTCGTCCATTGACCAATATTCCTCACTGCTGCCTCCCGTAGGAGTTTGGACCGTGTCTCAGTTCCAATGTGGGGGACCTTCCTCTCAGAACCCCTATCCATCGTTGACTAGGTGGGCCGTTACCCCGCCTACTATCTAATGGAACGCATCCCCATCGTTTACCGGATTGCTCCTTTAGTCACGCTTTCATGAAAAACCACGACGCCATCTTGTATTAATCTCCTTTTCAGAAGGCTATCCAAGAGTAAACGGCAGGTTGGATACGTGTTACTCACCCGTGCGCCGGTCGCCATCGGCCTTAGCAAGCTAAGACCATGCTGCCCCTCGACTTGCATGTGTTAAGCCTGTAGCTAGCGTTCATCCTGAGCCAGGATCAAACTCTTCATTGTAAAAATATCTTTTCACTATTGCTAGTGTTGTAATCTGCTCAAGGATCCCAAATCTATCAATATAAACTATTGACGGTTCTTGTTTTTCTCCATACATCATATATATAATGTATAGGCTTGTACTACTTGTTTGTTTATCTGTAAATCTTTCAAAGAACTCTTATTCTTGTTACGCTATCGTTTCGAAAGCGGATGCAAAGGTAGAAGTTTTTATTTTAACCGCCAAATGTTTTCGAAAGTTTTTTTGAACTTTTTTTTCAAGGCGGTTGTTGCAGGGATGGAAAGGACTGGTCCGTTCTCGCTCCCTTAGCCCAGCTAAGGTAAGATACTAAGGGCAGATCCTTAACAGGAAAGCAACGCTCCTACGTTTGTATCACTAAGTCAGTCACACACTGTCTAAGTGCCGCATCTCTCTCGATTGCGGTTGCAAAGGTAGTAGCTTTGGGGGGAACAGCCAAACATTTCTTCAGGTTTTTATTCATCTTTTTGGGAAAACGTTTGTAACATGCTGATAATAAGATATGTTATAGGACATGTTTTTTAAACAACCTCCGGAGGTGGGGAAACTGACACACATTATAATATCCGCACACGGGCGTGCGGGCGCGAATACAGGTGCGGATAT
>BLLV01000079.1 GCA_011959205.1 Bacteroidaceae bacterium | reverse complement strand
CTCTATGGCAGTCTAACTGGTGCCTCTGTTGGTCCCGGTGGTGATCTGAATGGAGATGGTTTTGACGATCTCTTGATCTCCGCCCCCTATGGCGACACCCTTGCTGGAGAAGTATTTGTTGTTTATGGTAGTGATTCATTAGCTGGATCCGGTGATGGTGTCTTTACACTAAAGGATCATGAGATTACGGCTACCAACCTTGCAGTTGTAGTTCCTGATTTGCAGGCATCCAGTGGTTTGATTGTTAATGGTGACGATACAATTCGTGGTGTGAATATGGTGTCTGGGGTTGGCGACATTAACGCAGATGGTCTGCATGATTTTGCTATTCGTTCCAATCAAGGCGTTCATGTTATTTATGGCTCGGGTTCTAATAGCACTCTTGAGCTTGAGCTGAGTGAGGTTAATGGCACCGATCCCAGTAAGGGGTTTTTCATTGATGTTGGTCCTTATCCCCATGTTGGTGGTGGTGGTGATGTGAATGGAGATGGCATTGATGATCTGCTGATTGCTCTTCCTTCTGCTGATATCAATGGTGATTTGGATAATGGAGCTGTTTATGTCATTTACGGCGATTCTGGCTTTGGGGCATCGTTTGATCTTGGTGCTCTTAATGGCTCCAATGGTTACCTGATTGCTGGTGCGAATGCTGAAGACTCTATTGGCAACCCTACTGTTTTAGGTGATGTTAATGGTGATGGATTTGACGACATTCTTCTAGGCTCTTCATCTGCAGACCCACGTGGCCAGGTCGATGCCGGGCAAGTCGCAATCGTTTACGGCAATCCCTCAGAGCGTAGTGATGTTGATTCAGCCCTGCCACCTCTTATTCTTGATCTTGCGACCTTAAGTCTTGAAGAGGGGCTATTAATTGATGGTCTATCTGCCGGTGATCTCCTCTCATCAGGAGTAGGCGCTGGTGACTTTAATGGTGACGTTGGTGATGACTTGCTCATTGGTGGAGAAGGCAATAACTGGTTGGTCGGAGGCTCCGGCTCTGACACCCTGACGGGAGGATCAGACGTTGACTATATGGTTGGTGGTGATGGCGACGATCATTACTACGTCTCGGGATTTAATGATCAGATCCTTGAGATTGACGGTGAGGGCTTTGATGTTCTCTACAGCCCTGTCTTCTTTGATCTTGCTTATTACAATCTCACCTATAACACCTCGATTGAGCGTGTTGTCCTTCTAGAGGGTGGCGACGTCGATGCTACAGCTGGTCTGACTGCCACAGAGCTGTTTGGTAATTCCTCAGCCAAC
>BLLV01000078.1 GCA_011959205.1 Bacteroidaceae bacterium | reverse complement strand
GACGTTTGAAAGGTTAGTAACGTGTGGGGTGTAACAAACGTAAGTACGTTGTAACTTGCTTGTAAAATCAGAAAAAGATGGTACAAGATTTTGTGAAAGATGAAGCAAGATTTAGAGACTTTTAAAAATGGTTGAAATTTTATTTCAATCATTTTCAAACAGGTTCTTAAGATTAGGATTAAACTTAAAAGCAGAGTTCTCTTCCGAAAGATTGAGTACCGATTGCATGATTTTTTATATAAAGTCATGTAGCCGGACAACCTGGTGAAGGATAGTCCAGCTACATGAGGGATAAAATACAAATAAAATTCTCTGAAAGGAATTATTTCACAAGTAAAAATCCTCCTTCCGCCTGCATCGTAATGCTGACTTCATCATTCTTTTTCAATGTTATCTCTTTAGCGTGAGGATTTCGCTTTTTATCATCCTGATAAAGCATCACTTGATCTCCTATCCCACACATGGGCAGGTTCAACTTTAATTTCAGCGGTTCTTTTTGTGCATTGATGCCGGCTATGTACCATTTATCGGCATGGCGGCGTGCCAGTATTACGTACTTGCCCGGATAGCCGTCAATAAATTTTGTTTCATCCCAAGTCGTGGGCACTTGCTTCATGAAGTCCAGGCACACTTGGGGGGCGTCGGTCAGGTTGTTAGGTGCCAAGGCAAAGTTCTGGATCGGATTTTGGAACAAAACAGCTGTTGCCAGTTCGAACACATCGGTGGTCTTGCGTATGCTTCCGCCGTCATTGTTGCGGTTGAGGCGTTTGTTGAGGAATGTGCCGCCAAACTCCATACAACCAATCGTATTGCGGATGAATGGGTGCAGACAGGCGTTAAACGCTTCTTCATCGCAAAAATGTTGTTGGAAAATCAAGTTCTCGGATGCCAGTACGGCTTCGCTGCCTACGTAGTTGGGGTACATCCGTTCCCATCCTCGGGGAATGGTACAGCCGTGGAAAATAACCATCAGCCCGTTGTCGTCCGCGTCGCTCAGGATGGCTTCGTACAGCCGCATGGTTTCTTGTTTGTCGCCTCCGAAGAAGTCCACTTTGATGCCTTTCACTCCCAGGCTGTGCAGCCATTTCATTTCCTTTTTACGGATAATGGGATTGTCCATGTAGTTGGTGGGGCTTTGCACGATATCATTCCAGTAGCCGCTGGAGCTATACCATAAAAATACGTCTACATTTTTGCTGTTTGCATAGTCCATGAATTCCTTCATGCGCCCGCGTCCTATATTCGTATCCCACCAGTTGTCTATCAATACATATTCATATCCCATGGCGGCGGCAAGATCCACATATTTTTTCTGGTCTTCGAAATTGATGCTTCCATCCTGCCAGAGTATCCAGCTCCAGGTGCCGCGTCCCATTTTATAGGTGTGCTCTGTTGGGTAGAGAGGTTCCACTACATCCCATGGAATGGTTGTTTCGACAATGGGCTTCAGGTTTTCGCCTACCGTAATCGTGCGCCAGGGAGTGGAGCCGGGTAAGGCAAGACCGGGGGCTGTCGTGCCGTTGCCGTTGTTTTCTTCGGGCATGGGGAAAGCGATGGTATAGAGCCCTTCGGCGGTGGCGTCGCTCAGGTGTGAGGCGCAGTATTTACTGTCCACTCCGGTTTCGCTGATAAGCGCCCAGCCGTTTTCTCCTACATGGAACAGGCAGGGGAACGTGTAGCCGTGCCCGTATGCTGAGCGTACATTCATGGGGGCATCGGCTTTGTATTCCTCCTCATAGCTGGGTTTGGTACGTTTCCAGCCTATCATGGCATCGCTTTGAGGACAGAGGAAAGTGGTGGTGAAAGAGGGAAAGTCAAAACCGGTCGTCTCTTTTTCTATCACGATACTTCCCGTGTCGCCATATTTAGGCATTTCGTAGCGGAAAGCGATATCGTTGTCGCTTATGCGGAACACTACATGGATATTCTTCTTTTCCTTATTGGCCAAGGTACAGGTCAGTTCGTTGGCCCGGTAGTGTATTTGTGATTGTTTGATGCGGTCTTGCGTATAGGTTTTATCTATTTTATTCTCTTTTTGTCCGGTGAAAGTCATATCCCGGCTGAAGTCTCCCACATTGGCGACGAAACCTAACGGTGAGTCTTCCAGAATGGTCTTGTTCTTATAAGTGACGGAATAAACGGGGATGCCTTGTTTTACGGATACCTTTACTTTCAGGTTTCCGTCTGGCCCGGATGTTGTGACGCTTTGTCCCGAAATCGTCAGAGAAGTGATTAGTCCGATGACTAAACTGATGAGTGTTTTCATGATTTTAATCTTATTGGTTTGATGATGAAGGCAAAATTACGGAATAAAACTGATGTCTTAAGCAGACAAAATGGTCACATAAGGTATATAAATCATTCAATTTACTGTGTATTATGATAAATCGTATTTTGTCCTTCTTCTTAAATACTTTCTTTTTCTATCTTTGTTCGGAGAATTTTAATTTTTAAGCTAATCATATCATGAAATTACACAGGACTCTATTTACAGCATTGGCGTTTGCTGCCGGAGTAGCGCTACATGCACAGAATGCGCACAACATGGTCGTACAGACTAATAAACCGGGTGCGGAAATACAACCCACCATGTATGGCTTGTTCTTTGAGGACATTAATTACGGAGCCGACGGAGGCTTGTATGCCGAACTGGTAAAGAACCGTTCCTTTGAATTCCCGCAACGTTTTATGGGGTGGAATATTTTCGGCAATGTGACATTGATGGACGACGGACCGTTCGAACGTAATCCGCATTATGTCCGTCTGGGCAATTCCGGTCACAGGGAAAAACATACAGGAATTGAAAACGAAGGTTTCTTCGGCATTGGTGTCAAGGAAGGGGCCGGGTATCGTTTTTCCGTATGGGCACGCGGTGAGAACCAGAAACTCCGCATTGAATTGATCAGGAATGATACCATGGAGGAACGACAGGCCTTTGAATCCAAAGAACTGACGGTGAATTCGAAGGAATGGAAACAATATGAGGTGATATTGAAATCGCCAAGAACAGAGCCCAAAGCCCATCTCCGCATTTTCCTTGAGAGTCCCGGTACAGTAGACCTGGAGCATGTGTCTCTCTTTCCGGTAGATACTTGGAAGGAACGTAAGAACGGGCTTCGCAAGGACTTGGTTCAGGCTTTATATGATATCAAGCCCGGTGTTTTCCGTTTTCCCGGCGGCTGTATTGTGGAAGGCACCGATGAGGCTACCCGTTATGAATGGAAGAAGACTGTGGGAGCGGTAGAAAACCGTCCGTTGAATGAAAACCGTTGGCACTATACGTTCAAGCATCGTTTCTTCCCCGATTATTTCCAGACTTACGGACTGGGTTTCTTTGAGTATTTCCAGTTGTCGGAAGATATAGGTGCCGAACCGCTGCCTATTCTGAACTGCGGGCTGATCTGCCAGTATCAGAACGCTCCCGACCAGCAGGTCAGCCTGTCCAAACTCGATTCGTATATACAGGATGCGTTGGATCTGATTGAATTTGCCAATGGTGATGTCACAACCCCTTGGGGAAAAGTCCGTGCCGATATGGGACATCCCGCTCCCTTTAATCTGAAGTTCCTGGGCATTGGCAACGAACAATGGGGGCCGGAATATCCGGAGCGTCTGAAACGCTTTGTCGAAGTGCTTCGTAAGGCGCATCCCGAAATCAAGATCGTCGGCAGCTCGGGACCTCAGTCCGAAGGCAAGGACTTTGATTATCTGTGGCCGGAAATGAAAAACCTGAAAGTGGATTTGGTGGATGAGCATTTCTATCGTCCCGAAAGCTGGTTCCTGTCACAGGGCAACCGTTATGACCACTATGACCGCAAAGGTCCGAAGGTGTTTGCCGGAGAGTATGCCTGTCACGGGAAAGGCAAGAAGTGGAACCATTTCAACGCTGCCTTAATGGAAGCTGCTTTCATGACCGGACTGGAACGGAATGCCGATGTGGTGCACATGGCTACATACGCTCCCTTGTTTGCTCATGTGGAAGGATGGCAGTGGCGTCCGGATCTGATCTGGTTTGATAACCTGAACTCTGTCCGTACTTGCAGCTACTATGTGCAGCAGCTTTATGCTCATCACAAAGGAACGCATGTGCTGCCGCTGACGATGGATAAAAAAGCGGTGAGCGGTCAGGAAGGGCAGGATGGCTTGTTTGCCAGTGCCGTATGGGACAAGAATGAACAGGCGTACATGGTGAAGATCGCCAATACTTCGGATCAGGCACAACCGGTGTCGTTGACTTTCACCGGACTGAAGAAGAATGATATATTGGCTGACGGAAAATGTATCTTGTTGCAGTCCGCCGATTTGGACAAGGATAATACGGTAGGAAATCCGGAGGTCATCACTCCGAAGGAAAGTGCTGTCGCTGTTGACGGTCATGTGCTGAATGCGACAGTCGCTCCCAAAACCTTTGTCCTTTATAAGTTTGTCAAAGAGAAGAAATAAGCACACCTTCCTTTTTCCGGCGAGTGTGTGCAGCCCGTCACAGGATGATTCCGCCTCCCAATACCACATCGTTCCGGTAGAAGGCGGCGGCCTGTCCTGGGGCGATGGCGGCAAGCGGTTCGTGCAGTTCTACGTGCAGGGTCTGATCCGGCAGCAAGGTCACGGTGCATCGGTTCGCCTGTTTGCGGTAGCGTATTTTCACGATCACGTCCTCCCGGCCCAACAGCAGGTCAGGGTTGGTGATGTTCCATTCCTTCAGTCTCATTTCCGTCTTCTCCAACGCTTTCAGGTCGCTCAATATTACCTTGTTCTCTTCGGGGATAATTTCCTTGACAAAGACAGCCCGGTTGAGGTCTATGCCCAGTCCTCTCCGCTGGCCGATGGTGTAGAAGGGATAACCTTCGTTCCGGGCGATGAAGTTCCCCGTTTCGTCGAAAAATTTCCCCGGTCGGATATTTTCTTCGGGTACTTCCCGGCGCAGGAAAGTGCGGTAATCCATGGGGCAGAAGCAGACTCCCAGACTGTCGCGCTTGTGGGCGGCTTTCTGGAAACCACGTTCTTCCGCTATTTGTCGTACCCGGGTCTTGGTCAGTTCCCCCATGGGGAGGAGCATGCGTTGCAGTATGTCCTGCGGAAGTCCCCACAGGAAGAAGGACTGGTCCTTGTCCGGGTCGGCTCCGGTGGTGATGTGGTAATGCCCGTCGATGAGGCGCCGGCGTACATAGTGTCCGGTGGCGAAGTAATAAATCCCCATTTCATCGGATATTTTCTTCAGAAGAGGCCATTTCAGGTAATTATTGCATAGGGTACACGGGACGGGGGTATGTCCTGCCATGTATTCGCTGATGAAATAATCCATGATGGTTTTCCGGAAGATGTCACGGGCATCATAAGTAATATGTGGAATGTTCAGGTGTCCGCACAGGGTGCGTGCATCCTCCAGGTATTCGGTATCGTTCTCTTTCTCGTAAAAGCGGAAAGTGACACCGGTCACTTCATATCCTGCGTCTTGCAGTAACAGGGCGGCTACGGAGCTGTCCGTTCCTCCGCTCATGCCCAGCAGTACTTTGTTATTTGGCTTCATAGTGAGTGCAAAGCTGGTTTTTGGGGTGTAAAGGTATGAAACTCTTCGCTAGGCGGCGCATTTTTTTGGGGCAAATGTGAGGCAGATAGCCAAACTTTTGTTACTTTTACCAAAAGTATAAACCCGAACAGTGAACAACATACTATGCATATACACTCTTTCCCCCACTACCTCCAGCTCGACGCCATGGACTGTGGTCCCACCTGCCTGCGCATGATTGCCAAATATTATGGCAAGACCTATTCGCTGCAAACCCTGCGCGCACATTCGTTCATCACCCGTGAAGGAGTGTCCATGCTGGGCATCAGCGATGCTGCCGAGAGTATCGGTTTCCGCACCCTGGGGGTCAGAATCACCTTGCAGCAACTCCGCGAGGAAATGCCCCTTCCCTGCATTTTGCACTGGAAACAAAACCACTTTGTGGTGTGCTATGACATAAAGAAGAAAAAAGACGGTTATCGCTACCACATTGCCGACCCCGCCTCGCAAACGGTGACCTATGGCGACCAGGAAATGAAGAAATGCTGGCTGGCAACCAAAGTGGACGGAGAAGAGAAAGGAGCCGCCCTCGCCCTCGAACCTTCGCCCGACTTCTATACTCACGAAGACGAGCGCGAAGCCGAAAGGAAAAACGGACTGGGGTTCTTCTTCAGATACCTGTTTCCCTATAAAAAGGAATTGATTCACTTGATGCTGGGCATGCTGTTGGTAAGTATGCTGCAACTCATCTTCCCTTTCCTCACCCAGTCACTGGTAGATGTGGGCATACGGGATGGCAACCTCAGCTTCATCACCCTCATCCTGATAGCCCAACTCGTGGTATCGGCATCGCAACTTTCCGTGGAATTTATCCGAAGCTGGATCCTGTTGCACGTCAATACCCGAATCAATATTTCACTCATATCCGATTTCCTCATCAAACTGATGAAGTTGCCGCTACGCTTTTTTGACACCAAGATGGTGGGCGACATCATGCAGCGCATCGGCGACCACAACCGCATTGAAGCCTTTCTCACCGGCTCTTCCATCAGCACGCTGTTCTCCTTTGTCAATTTCTTTATTTTCGGATTTATCCTCGCTTACTACAGTCCGCTGATTCTCGGCATCTTCCTGCTGGGAAATACGTTATACGTGGGCTGGATACTTGTATTCATGAAATACCGCAGGGAACTGGATATCCGCCGCTTTGCCCAGGCGGCAGGCGAACAAAGCAGCCTGATACAACTGGTGACGGGCATGCAGGAGATAAAACTGAACAACTGCGAAAAACAAAAACGCTGGCAATGGGAACGCATCCAGGTGAAACTCTTCCGCATCAGCGTGAAGGGCATGGCACTGGGGCAGGTGCAACAAGTGGGGTCGGTATTTTTCAATCAGACTACCAATATCCTTATTTCTTTCATCGCAGCCAAGTCCGTGGTGGGAGGAGATATGACGCTCGGTATGATGATGTCGCTCACCTACATCATCGGCCAGCTCAATGCCCCCGTCAGCGCATTTATCGGTTTTGCCCGCCAGTTGCAGGACGCCAAGATCAGCCTCGAACGCCTGAACGAAATACACGGAAAGGAGGACGAAGAAAGTAAAGTGTCTTCCCAATTATCCACGTTGCCCGAACAGAAAGAAATTGCCATCAACCATGTCTACTTCAGCTATGACGGAGCGGACCGTGACTATGTGCTGCAAGATGTATGCCTCAGCATCCCTGCACAGAAGGTAACCGCCATCGTGGGTGCCAGCGGAAGCGGAAAAACAACATTGGTAAAATTGCTGCTCGGATTTTATACGCCCAATAAAGGAGAAATCCGGCTGGGGGGCACCCCTATTGGAATGATCAACCCCCACCTGTGGCGCGCCAAAAGCGGAGCCGTGATGCAAGACGGCTTCATCTTTTCGGACACCATAGCCAACAACATTGCCGTGGGAGCGGAACAGATAGACATCGAACGCTTGCGCCACGCCGTGACGGTGGCCAACATACGCGACTTCATCGACTCCCTCCCCCTGGGCTACAACACCAAGATAGGCATGGAAGGAAACGGCATCAGCCAAGGGCAGAAACAACGCTTGCAGATAGCGCGCGCCGTGTACAAAAATCCGGAATTCCTCTTCTTCGACGAAGCCACCAACGCGCTGGATGCCAACAACGAGAAAGAAATCATGGAGCACTTGAATGAATTTTACCGCGGAAAGACGGTAGTGGTGGTGGCACACCGCCTGAGCACCGTGCGCAATGCCGATAAAATAGTGGTGCTGGACAAAGGCCGGATAGCCGAAGAAGGAACGCACCGGGAGTTGACCGAGAAACGGGGAATGTATTACCAATTGGTAAAGAATCAGTTGGAACTGGGAAATTAAGAAGATAAGAAAATGGAAGACGAGAAACGATACAAGGACATAGAACTCCGCAGCGAAGAGGTGCAGGAGGTGATGAACAAAGTGCCGCCCGCCATTTTGCGCTATGGCATGCTGGTGCTGGCGGGCATCCTTCTCACTTTGCTGGTGGGGAGCGCATTCTACAGCTATCCGGACACGGTGACCACCGAGTTTACGCTGACGGCACAGAATCCGCCCGCTTATCTGGTGGCAGGAAGCGGAGGAAGGATAGAGCAACTCTATGTGGGAAACGGGCAGCCGGTGCGAAAAGGCGACCTGGTGGGGGTGATAGAGAATATAGCGAAAACGGAGGATGTGCTCTACCTGCGCGAGCAGTTGGACCGCTGGAAGAAAGCCGACGCACGGATAGAGGAGTTGGGAAGTATCTTTTTTCACCATCTTCCCCGCTTGGGCGACTTGCAGGCGTCCTATTCTTCCTGCCTCCTGGCATGGAACAACTACCTGCAACACATGCACGAGAACCGGAATTATGAAACGGAAGCGATCAATGCTGCCGCCTCACTCATCACCGCTTTGGCGGCATGGGAAAAGGCTTATCTTCTGACGGTTCCCATCGAAGGGACAATCGCTTTTATGCAGCCTTGGAAGGAAAATTCCAATGTGGAGGCAGGCGAAACCATGTTCGTGGTGGTGCCATCGGGCGATTTCACTCCTCAGGGCAAAGCCTTGTTGCCCATGCAGGGATCTGGAAAGGTGAAGAAGGGGCAGCGCGCCATTGTGCGGCTGGATGGGTTTCCGGAACAGGAGTTCGGCTTTATAGAGGGGCGGGTTACCTCCATATCCCCCGTGCCGGACAAGGACGGGAAGTATGTGGTGGAGATAGAATTGCCCCACGGCGTGCGCACGCGGTATGGCAAAGAATTGCCGGTGATGAAGGTGATGACGGGCACGGCGGATATTGTGACGAAGGAGCAGAGCTTGCTGGAGAGGTTGGTGAAACACTAGGCGTTATGGAATGATGAAGAGGTATTTAAGAATAAGACCGTTGTGATTTGCTGCTATCGGTTGAACTCAGATATGTTTTTACATGGAAATCCTTTTTTGTTTTGTCACCATATATTGTTGATTTATAACTATATATGGTGACAGATTCTCCTCTATCCCCTCAAAACGGTTTATCCGTTTTCCCGGCCGGATGCGGTTGGACGGAAAGTGCCATGATGCAGAATGAAACTCCGTTAGAATCCTTGCAAGAGGGCGGAAATATCCGGTGTCTCACCTAGGTGAAGACGGGATTTCACCTAGGTGAAGAGCCATTGTCACCTAGGTG
>BLLV01000077.1 GCA_011959205.1 Bacteroidaceae bacterium | reverse complement strand
TTATCGGCTGAAAAACAGCCGATAAAATTGTCGTGGCGGAAAATAGAATGATTACTGGTACACCATTTAAGGGTGTAACTAAAGAAAAGTGATTTTTTAACGAGGGCAAGAATGATACTTGCTCTCATTTATTTTTACATTGGCCTTATCATTGATTCCATGAAGGATATTTCATCTTCTGAGAGACTGTATTTTGCATAGAGTTGTTGGTCAATTTCGGGAATACTCTTACTCCAATCAATATCGGATTTTGATGTAAAGTCTTGCAACGGGACAAAACGAAAGACATCCTGTGACACCTGCATTGTTCCTCTTCCAAAAAATAGCAGTATTCTGAAAAAATTGGATTTGAGATATTTATTTACATTTTGCTGTTCTATTGAATTATCAAATGGTCCAATTACGAGAAAAGTTTCACTACAAATAACATTAGGTGAAGCTAAAATTATTTCGGGAGGAACAATTGCATCAGCAGAATAAGCTTTTGATATAAATAATTTGTATTTATTTATCCATGCTTTATTTTTAGTGATAGCATCGATTGCTATATAACTGGTTATTCGTTTTGCCCCTCCTTTTATACCATAAACGCCCCATAGTAAAGCTGAATTCACAAAAGGTTTGTCACTTAATTTATACTCAGTATAAACTGATTTATTGTTAAAAATATCTGTGCTTATACCAAAAGGTTTACGAGCTGACACAATTTGACTAAATGAAGGATATTTAGAAGTCTTAGTTATTATCGCTTGTCGACGACTATCCCTAATAACTATATCAGAGTTGCCATCAGTTAGTAATCGTTTTGTCAAGAAGCGATTGCCGTTTGTAGGTTTATAGAAATATATCAATTCACCAGAATGTTTCTTATCCCAAAGGAAATACATAATACCACCGTCTATATGTTGACCATTAAAACAAAATCCAGAATCTTCATAATCGAAAACACTTGCAAGATGTTTATCTTTCATCATCTCTTTTCTAAAAGGTTTAAGAACGGCCTTTCCTCCAATCATCCATTTAGATGGCATAATTAATGAAAAATAATTAGGGCAAATCTGTTTTGCTATTTTTACAAATACTTGATATATAGGATTGGCTGCATCATCAGAAGCTCCACTACCATCATTTATTTGATACGGTGGATTCCCCACTATCGCATTGATTTTCATGTTCTTTATTCCTGTTCTTTCTGTGATGAATTTATCTACCTGCTTGATAAAATGTTCAGGTTTGTTTTTGATTTGATTGATTAAGTCCTCGAAATATCGGGTGTTTACCTTCGCTTTGCGGAAACCTATAAGGGTGCGTTTGGTGATACTCTTTGCCATCGGAGTTTTACAGATGACGAAGATGTTTTCAGCCACTACCTTATCCCATATTCGTTGTTCATCTTCGATACTTGACACCGAGAACAGAGAGTTCTTTACCCTTGTGCGATAAATGCTATATGCCATATAAAGAGGATATAATCCAGACTTTGAATTTATTTCAAGGATTCGGGAATCCGGGGCGAATACATTGGATGTCACTTCGCCCCGGTCTATGAAACGAGGCTCAGATAAAGTGGTTTCATAACCCTTTTCAAAGAAGTTATATCCGCCCAGACAGTCACCAAGGTGCATATTGACGACACGCCAAGGCGTAAGCACCGTTTCCTTGTCGGGATTGCGGAACGTGCTGAATATATCCGTTATACGCTCGATGCGTTCTTCCACGCTTAGTTTGTCTGCGGCACGAGCCATGGCACGGATGCGCTTGCCTGCCGCACAAAATATTTCCGGGTCGTAATATTTCTTGATGCTGTTGAACTTCTGTTTGGTAACACCCTTGGGCATGAACTCCTCCCACGATTGCGGGTCAATGAGTGAAGCGAAGTTGTCAATCGTTATATCTTGACTCTCATCGCTCAACTCTGCACCGTAGATAAGCAATGGCATACGGATGGAGATACCCCGAAGGATGGAAATGGCGGCCTCGCGGTTGTTCTTTTTCTTTTTCAGTTCTTCAAGACGCTTCTTCTCTTCTTCCGTCAAAGGTTGCTTGTCCTTGCCGCGTTTCTTGGATTTCTTTTCAAGGTCTTCAAGTTCCTCGTATTGCTCATCGGTCAGCCCTTGGTTGTTGATGTCCACCTGATTGGTCTTTGGCATTGCCTTGGTCTGGCCGATAATCTTTTTCAGGTCGTCAAACTCCTGCAATTCCAAGTCGTTGAGTTTCATTAACTCATCATTATATAGGCTCTTGTCCTCAAAACCGTTGCGGACCACACGTTCCACATAAACACGTTTAAGTTGTTCCAACATCTTGGGTACATCGAACTGGCTCATCTTGGAACCTTCGATGGAGATAATCGGACAGAAGTTCAGGAACTCGCCCATAATCTTGCGGTCGTTACCGCTGGTTTTTCCTGCCTTGGAAGAAATCTTTGCTGTCTCGGCAATGACTTTCAGTGTTCTGTCAGGCGCAAAGTCAAACACATAACACTGTTCCTTGACACGTCCGTTGATGGTGGCAGGAGTCTGCACACGGAAGATGGTCTGCATATAACTTGATGCAGCGGTATTATAAGAGCCGGACAACATGAATACGCCCGTCCACGCCTTGACACTGACACCCGTGGTCAATCGTCCGCAAGACAAGGTAATGGTACGGGTGGCATCAGGGTCTTTGCCGATGGCTTCTTCCACCGCAGCAAGAGCATCCTTGCTCTCTTCGTCCTCGTCACCGTCTCCTGCCACATTCACTACCTTGAAATGCTGGAATACAGGATGCGATTGCAGTAAAGCACTCATGGCACGAGCCTCCTTCACGCCCGGCAACATCCATAGCGTATGCCGGAAGATGTTGCGGTATTCCTCGTTGGCAAACGGATAGCAACTATCCTTATCCTCCTTGGAAATAAGATTCAAAAATGCCTTCACATCTTTTTCATGAATAAAGTTTCCAGCTTCATTGACCCGAAAAAACTCGCGGAAGTTGAAAGCCACATCTTCATCCACGAACTCATGGAGTAACCGTCCAAGGTCGTAGGTATAGATGTTCATCGTAGGTAGAGAGGCGTATGGATTTGGATCACCGAAATGGGTCAAATCCCATGAAGCCTTTGCCCGTTGCTCCATCACATAGTCCCAGGTATAAATCTCGTCCTCCTTGAAGTCGTCCAACAGGTTGAACGGAGTGCCGGAAAGTCGCAATATCTTGGTATTCGCTTTTGTCAGTTCCTGCATGACAGCCTTGCCGAGTTCCGTCTGTGTCCCTTCGTGCGCTTCGTCCACGATGATGCAATCCCAAGCGGTGGCAAACACTTCATTGTTCTTGTCAAAATTGCCGCCCACAAGTTCAGAACCGCGCAAATCCTGCATGGAAGCGAAATACACATATTGGCATTTACCCTGTTTTGCTCTCGCTTCAAGTGAAGCATGATTGTCACCATTGTTCTTTGAACCGTATGCAAAACCGGGACTGTCATAGAATATCCTGCCGAAATCCTCGAACCAGCCGCTATTCACCACAGGGCGATGGGTAAGAATCAGAGTACGACTGAAATCCATGTCTTTCACCACCTGCAAGGCTGACAGCGTCTTGCCGAAACGCATCTTAGCGTTCCAAAGCATTTGGTTACTTTTCCTGAATTGCTTTTTTGTTTTTTCAATAGCCTCCTGTTGTTCGGGACGGAACACAATCGGC
Organism: Bacteroidaceae bacterium; assembly: GCA_011959205.1. GTDB lineage: Bacteria > Bacteroidota > Bacteroidia > Bacteroidales > Bacteroidaceae > Phocaeicola. The sequence continues at coordinate 9,348 of BLLV01000077.1, read as the reverse complement.
GTTTGGTCGTGTGACACCTCGGTCGATGACAACGATTCTCGTCCTTCCTTCACGGCTGCGATTGCCCGCTTGACGGTTTCAAGGTCGGTGATGAACCACTCGTTGGCTTTGTTCTCGGTATTGAATATCTTTTTTCTGATGCCGGAACGTTCTAGAACGCTATGCACTTCCTTGTCGTTAAAAGAGCACAAGCCCTTTTTACTGTTGTATATCGTAAGTTCCGTATATAAGAGGTCGTATGCGATACCAGCCGTCTGCGTATATTGGTTGATGCGTTTCTTCGCGGATTCGTTGAGAGCCTTGCTGTTCGGAGCAAGACCGAAAACATTGTCATTGTCACAAGTGGCCTCGCCCACTTTCAGGCATCCCCTATGTGCAGCATCATTGATGCGGAACACATATATCAGTTTTAATTTTAGTGAAGATGTGAATTTCATACTGCACTATTTTATGAGGTCGATAAATCGGATTCGTTTTCCCATCTTTCCCGTTTCAGGGTCTTTGGCCCGCCAGTCCTTGATTTGGCAATAGACACCATTATGCCTGCGGATGTCATCTTTCTGACAGCCTTCGCATTGACTGACTTCTTCCCTTGTCCCGAACAAGTCGGCTACAATAGTCCGGCGTTCACCGCAACTGTTCGGGATGACACCTTTAAGCCCGTCCATCTGCCAGACGTTCCATGAAATGATGTAGGCGATATAATTGATGGATTTCAACAAGGGTCGCTTGCCGAACTTTTGTTGATAGTATTCGATAAAGGAGATAAGCATGGATTCACGGGCAATCAGCAAGTTATCGCCTTGCCATTCGTAAGCAAAAATGCTCTTATATGCTTCCTGTGCCCATTCCAACCATTCGCCGGAAGTTTCCGTGTTTTCGCCAACTACCCGCAACTTGCGGTCAAGCAGCCCGATACGCTGTTCTAAGGGAATAGCCTCCCCCGTTGTGGTGTCATATCGGCTTATAATATAAGGGGCTTCCCCGCAGGTTATCTCCAGTCGGTTGTCACGTACATAATCTTTCCAAGTCTTACCTTCCGGAAATTGAATTTTCTCTGAGTTGGGTCTCCACCGATGACAACCCTGTTCATCGGTGTACTCCGTATTGAACACATCCTTTCTTCCAAACCATGCTTCATCGATCAGGTTGTTCTGCGCATTGCATATCCATGACGGAGTGAACACCTCTGCCATTTCTCGCGAACGTGCGGTTTGGGTGTCACGACTTTTGAGGATACGCGGCATGATGACATGCCCGTTATCTCCGGTAATAAAACTGGGAAGAATTGGCGAATCATATTGATACCCTTCGCCCAGATATTCATAATCGGAAGTAGCCCAAAAGATATTGCGCTGAATATCCTCCTTGCTCGTTGTATGGTCTTTGAGCAGGTTATTCAACAGTTCGGGCGAAAGCCGAAAGATACTATCTTCCAATATATCAACTTCAACAGGCATTTTATATCGGGTTTATGAGTATCTCTTGATAAGAGAGCCATCCCGAAGAAATAAGCACTAATAATCAGTGTTATAGGAATCCGATTTGACGGATTTACAAAACAGATTCTCACAAAATGCCTTTCATATATCATTATAAATGAGGATTAAACACGGAATTTGAAATATTATGCGTACCTTTGCGAAATAAACTATATCTCTTATCAAGAGATTCGTCTTTTCGCTCAACACATTTCACCATAAACATCCGGTCAAAAATCTTTCAGGATAAGGCTGTTTGCCTTGTCCACCACGCTTGTGTCAAGCGATGCGAGATAGATGCGCGTAGTCTCTTCCGAATCATGTCCCATGCCCTCGCTGATGACTGAAAGAGGGATGTTCTTGCTCTTGGCAACGCTCGCCCAACAATGCCGGGCAACGTGCATGGTCAGCGGTATGTTCAATCCTGCTAGACCGGCAACTTCCTTCAACGCCACATTGATGCGGCAGATGGCGTTACGGTATTGTGTCCGTTCATCGGAACAAGGGTTTGTGATTATCGGCAGGAGGTAGCGGGTGGCCGTATTCTCTCCATACTTGGCGATAATGTCTTCCATGCACTTCTCCCATTTGACTGTGAGTTGCTGCCCGGTCTTTCTTCTACGGTACGTGATTATTCCGTTCTTCAAGTCCGATTTTTTCAGATAGGCCATATCAATGAATGACATTCCACGGGTATAAAAGGAGAAGAGGAACATATCCCTTGCATAATCCAGATGCGGTTTCAGAATCAAATCAAGTTCCTTAATGTGCTTGATGGACTTCAATGGGATGGCGCGTTTTACCGTCTTCCCGATACCCGTGTAAACGTGCTTGAAAGGATGCTTCTGTTCCGTCAGTTCCTTTTCCACGGCACGGTTGTAAACGGCACGGAGTATGCGCATATAAAAGGAAACCGTGTTGGGGCAGATACCCTTTCCTTTGAGCCAGGCCTCGTAAAGCATCATGGTGTTACCGTCCATTTCGCACAAAAGAATGTCCTGCCCTTCACGGAACTTCATAAAACTGGCCAATGCCGCTGTATAGGTTTCTGATGTGCGGACTTTGCCAAGCTGCTTCAACTGTCCTATGATGCCTTGCATGAAACGGAACAGCGATTGTTCGCCCGTTTGCCTGTTGAATTTCTCGATGATACTATCAACGGAATAAATTCCTCCTTGCCTGTCGCATTGGGTGACTATGGCTTTCAACCGTCTGGCGTCCCAGTCGATATGTTCCGCCACTTTACGGAGATACCGTTTCCTGTTTTCGCCGATTTCGGGCAGGATTTTCATGGAGGAAGTTTTCTTGTCCCATTCTGTGTCAAATATGCGGTAGTCCGTCTTGACTTGGCGGACTATGCGCCCGTGGATTACCTGATAATATATGCTGCCCTCCTTGCCGCTTGCGGTGGAAGGACGAAATTTCACTTTTATGGATGCCATTCACTTTATTTTTGTCGTTTGGATTGATTCTCTTCTTCTCTCACTGTCTTGACCTGCCGGTTGAATATGACTAAAGTGGAATCCGCACCGACAACATCCACCAGCTTTTCGTATGCTCCGACGGTCACGGCCAGTTCCGGGTGCAACTCGTTAAGCATGATTGTAGTCACATGGTGTTTGTCTGCAACCGTTCTCAACCGCCTGTTTTCTTCCCGGTATTCATGCCATTGTACCCAACTGATGGCAAACAAGGTAAAGAATACAAGCGTACAACCAATGCCAGCCCATGCGTAAGGATTCTTGTGCCAGCCATCGGGAACTTTGCTCCATAACAGCCTTATTGCGCTTATTGCCTTGTCCGGGCGGATTATCTGCCATAGTTCCGATATGGCACTTTGCTTTTGGCGTGACTTTTCCGAAGCCAGTTTGTCATTCTCAATGTGGCTTGTCAGCCTTTCCAATATCTTGTTGAGCTGTTCCTTGATGGTGAGAACACCATGTTTGCGCATATCCTTCTCGTTGGCTTCGGTGTATAACCGCAGACTTGCTACCGCTTCATCACCTATTGATTGCTTGTATTCCTCGATGGCTTCCTTGCTTCCGAAAATGGCATTGACATTTTCCGGTGCATTGCCATTGAAGAACCGTATAACAGGCTCCAGCTTCGCTTCCAGCCTTTTCAATGCCTCGTTCTTGTCCGGGCTATCCTTTGCGTCCAGTTTCTTCTTGATTTCCTCGATGTCCACTGCCAATGCCCCAATAAGGTCGGTTAAGTTCTGCTTGTTGTCCTTCATCTTTTTCTCCTCCTTGGTTTATGTTTGTCCTTTTCGTTGTCATTCTCGCCCCAGCCGCTTTCGTTTCCTCCACCTCCGCCACCGGATGAGACCCTGGCTTGGTGCGGTTGTACGCACAACTCCATGAGTGTGCCGATGGTCACTTGAACGATATTTGAGCCGGATTCAGCAGAACCGCTAACATTGCCGTCCTCTTCCGTTTTAGTCGGTAATGGCTCTTTTATAAAAGTGTCTGCCGTATTGTTGTGAGATTCCACATCCTGCCAGATCGGTTGCGGCTGTTCTTGCACACGGGGCTTCCATTCCATGCCCTCTGCGATTTGGTTCCCGAAGAGCCTGTTCAACTTATAAAAACTCATACTCCGGTCTATCCGTGAGCCGCTGAACGAGATTTCATTCTTCGTGAACGACACTCCGATGATTTTGCCTTCGTTTCTATTGTATTTGAAATTCACCCCGATACCCTGTTTTGCCAGCTTGTCGCACAAATCCGACCAGCAGTTGCAATGGGGTAAGGCAGCTTTGACGGCATCATAGATTTGGTATTTCACCTTGTCCTTACCACGCAGGCGGTCACGCTTCACGTTCATCTTGCCCTTGGAGAAGTGCAGTCCGTATTCTCTCGTGAGAGCTTTGCATACTTTTACATTACGCACATTATCGTTGCTGTCGCTGATGGTGTTCCCGTCATTGTCCACCCTGTTGGCCACGATGTGCAGATGCTGGTGTTCCCTGTCGGTATGGCGGCACACGATGTACTGGGTGTTCGTTATGCCCATGCGCCGCATATATTCACGGGCAATTTCGACCATCAAGGCATCTGTCAGCTTGGGTGCATCCTCGTGTGCGAAGTCCAGCGAAATATGGTACACCGGATTTTTCAGCTTGCGTCCCGGCTTGTCATCCGCCTGTCCCTGCATACTCCTTGCTATGGTGGCGTTGTCATCCAGCTTCACGTCCTTGCTGTCGATGAGCCGTGCCTTCTTCGGGTTGTTCACGTAGTTCACCACTCTGGCGAAACTCGCCCGTTTTTTCAAATCGCCCATCATATCCTCTCTATGATTTTATTGAACTCGTCCAGCAAGTCCATGATTTTGCCTTTCAAAAGAGAAAAGCCCTGTTGGTGCGCCATCTTCGCCAGTTGGTTCAGGTTGTTACATCCTCCCTCCAGCATCCTTATCTGCCACCTGTCCTCCTGTGTCCGTGCCGCCACGACCTTGCCATGCAGCAACAGTTCGCGCAGAAAGTGCGACGGTTTCTTGCCCGCATCGGTAATCCGTTTCATGACCGCTTTCCACTCGGCAAGCGTGAGCCGTGTGGATATGGTCTTTGTCCTCGCCTTGCCTTTCACCGTTTTGGGGCGGCCTCCCTTGTTCCTGTTCTCCTGATATGTCATATCCGTTTTCTTTTATTCGTTAAACCGTTCTGTTTTTTAGGGCTGTAATCCGGGCTTGCCGTTTCCCGTGTGGCCGGGTCGCCGTTTGTGGCGTGGTTTTCGTGGACGAAAACATTAACTTGCCAGCCCTAAAAATATCCCTTCTAAAACGCTGTCGCTTGCCATTCCTGCCGCTTCATTCCTGTGGCTGTTCCTATTCCCGTGAACCAGATAAGGTACTGTCTTCCTCTAAAAATGGTGTGTTGTCGGCGGCATCCACGACTGCATTTTCCGCAGAGCCTTTCACTTCGCTTTCGGTTGTTGCAGCCGTTTCGGTTTCCGCTGTTCCTGTTCCTTCTATAATAGGATTGGAATGGGTCGGATTCATGGACGGCAAGCTATCCGTTCCCTCTGACGTTTCTTCTGTCGGTTTTTCTTTCTTCTTCCTTGCCGAACTGCGACGCAAAGTCTCTAATTGTTGCCCGTTGAAAAGGAATACACGTACCCCTTCGTATGCCTTGATTGTCTGGCGGTATGTCGGATTCTCGATGAGCCGCCCTGCTATCATCCACGACTTCACGCACACCATGTCTATAATGGAAGTCACGGGATTGGAATCAACACGGATTAGCCCGCGTTCCGAGAAATCCTCCAACAGACGGGACACCGCCTTACGGCCGATGCCCCATTCCTTGGCCAGTACCAGCATGGAGCCGTCCGCCTGTCCGGGATGGACGGCATAGCCCAATCCCCGTTTGGTGTTCTGTACTTCCGATACTGTTATCTTCGACAAGAGGGAAAGAAGATAGGTAAGGTTGCATATCCCGTCCGTGCTCCCGTGCAGGAAGTACCATGCCTCCACGGACATTGCCATCTCCAATTTGTAGCACGGCAAAACAAGCTGTTTCAAATTTTTCATAAGCCTTGATGTTTTTTGTTGTGTGTCTTACAAATTATCCTTTGGCGTTCTTGTCGGCCTTCCTGTTGGTAGCTTTCAGGCTCTTGATACGGTCTATCTGTTCCTTGGGAAACAAGACACGCCGTCCTATCCGCTGTCCTTTGATGTGTCCCAGCTTCTCGTGCCGCCAGATGGTCGCTATGCTCACGCCCCATTTCTCCGCCAGTTGCCGGATGGTGTAATACTCCGATGTGTCCTGTGGTGCCTGTTCCTGCCGGTATTCCTCAAACGCGCACCTCACGCTTGCGCCGATAAGCTGTTGAAGCTCGTCGCGCGATACCAGTACCATTTCTGTCTTATCTGTCATAATCCACTGATTTTAAGTTCGTGGCGGCAAAGGTAGGGCAATAATGAAACCTGTGAATTTGTGGTATTCTGTGAAATGACACCGCATGAAAAAAGCCGTCAAACAACTGGTGCTTAACGGCTTGTGGAAGTCTGTGGGTTGTGGTGAATTGTAGCCACCTGTGGGTTATGTCACTATTTTATCATGGGAAGCAGCTCTTTGAGCTTCGCTATAAAGGTTTTCTCCACGTTATACTTGGCGAGGCTTTCGGGTGTCAGACCCATAGAACGAGCTGCGGCTTCCCTGTAACCTTTCCAGTCCTTGAAGTAGGCTTTGGACAGCAGGATGGCGACACTGCGCATCTTGCCTTTCACGCAACTGCCGTATATCGTGGAGTAGTCGGCACGCATGACGGCACGGAGGAAATCCCGGTCGGAAACGGCATTTCCATCCAATAGAGGCTTGCCCTTGTCGGGGCCGCTCTGTACGGTAAAGGTGGTAAGGAAACGGTACAGCCTTAAAACGGGAACTTGTGCGGTCGTGCTGAACGCGCCGCCTTGCATTGTATCTGTGGCGGTAAAACCGGGTGATACTTCTTCTGTACAAGAGGGTATTGTTTTGGATATTGCCGACTTGGACTCGTTCTCGTGCAGCACGTTCCTCTTGATATATCCCATTGTCATGACGATATGGAACATCTTTATTCCTGCGGACTGTGCTTTCACATCATCATTTTGGGGCAGCATGGAAAGGTGGACGGCTTCCGCAAAATATTCCGTGAAGAGTTGTGCCAAATCCTTGTCGTTGGCATTGACAATATACTCCTTGACGGCTTGGATTTTCGCCTTGTCCACTTTGGCAAGCATGGCATACATTTCTTTCCCTCTGTTCCCATCTGAATCCTTTGCACACTTCCGTATGGCGGCACGGATGGTGTCGATGCAGTCGGTGGCTTCGGTACGTGTCATTGGTTTGGGAGAAATATCAGAACCTTCCGGCGATACTTGATCCTGTTCTTTTTCTGTAAAGAAGTATTGCCTTATGACTTCCATGCTCAGGTAAGCCACACCTGTACGGAAAGCCGCCTTGTTCAAGTCCGCATATTTGGAGCAGATGCCGTGAAGCCTTTTCGTGTCATCGTGAAGTTCGACAAACTTCCGTGCCAGCTCCTTATCCTCGTGTTCGGTGACATATTCCCTGATGCCGGCCAAAAGAAAAGGCAGGGGTTTCAGGCTGTATCGGATGTTCCGGCAAATATCCTTACAATCCGTTTCGCCACTGCCGGAAGATTTGCCGGCAAGCGATTCCGCAAGTTTCAGGCTCTCACTGATTACGTTGGACAGCTTGAACAGGTCGCTAATGATGTCAAACCTTGATTTTTCCATAAGCACCTCCTTATATTTCGATGATACCCTTGAAATCCTTTAACGCTATGACGGCCTTTTCCTCCGCGTCCAGTTTCAGGTAGCGGCGCAGTTGCGCCTCGCTGCTGTGTCCCGTGATGGCTTGGATGGAAGGCAGAGGGACACCTGCCTTGTACGCGTTGGTGGCGAAACTCCTTCGGGCTGTATGGGAAAGGAGCATGTCGCAGAACCTCCTTCCACGTTTGGGATTGAGCCGCTTCTCGTCAAAGCCGCAGTCATGTGTCCAGCCGAGCAACAGGCCGATGGTCTTCACCAGCTTGTTCATTTCATTGGGATGAACCGGGGGCAGTTTGCCGTCATATTTGGCGAGAATGGCTCTCACGCGCCTGTCAACGGGGATATAGACTTTCTTTTCCGTCTTCTGCTGGGTGATGAGTATGAACTCCGTGCCGCCGATTTCCGTTATCATGCCCTCGCATATCCGTGAATAGTCGGAAACACGCTGCCCGGTCAGACAGCCCACGATGAAAATATCCCTCACGTGCTCCAGCGTCCTTATGTGGGTAATCCTGCATTTGGAAAGTTGTGCCAATTTCTCGTCCTCGCTGATGTCAAGTGATTCCAGTCTCTTTTTCACAGCTTCCTTGGTGGAAAGGTCGAGGTCAAGCATTTCCTGTATCTGTTCCGGAGTGAGGTAAATGTTGTCCACCTCCTCCTTTTTCGGCACGAAGTCGGAATGGCGGAAGTCATCGCATTTGGTCAGCTTGTCCTCGTAGGCCGCCTTTGCCACCGTGCGGACATCGGTCATGTACGAGTTGATGGCGTTGGGCATCAGACCACGCTCCTTCCAGTAACCGACAAGGCTGTTGCGTGTTTCCATCGTCATGTCATCCAGTCCGAGTTTGCGGTGGGTCTCCTTTTGGTAGTTGCGAATCTGTTTTTGGATAATGCGCAGACCTTTTATATAGGCAGGTGATACTTTCACGGTACGGCCTTTCTTGGTGCGCCGTCCGGTTTCCATGTCTTCTATATAAGAGGTGAGGAAATCCTCAAACAGCATTTTGCCTTTGGGTTTGACCTCCACAATCTGCATCATACCGTTGAGCACGTCGTGTTTCACGCTCTCGATGATGTTCTTTGCCTCCTTGGGATTGAAGCCGTCAGCCTCAAATGCCGCCTTTATCCTCGCGAGGACTTGGGCGAACTGCCCGTACTTTATCCCGATGCTCGACATCAGGGCTGACGAAGTGTATTGCAGGCTGCGGTACTTTTCCCATTCAAGCTGCTTGATGGTGAAGCCCGTCACGACTTTCATGTTCGCCTTTCCGGTGCGTACACGGGCATAGATGGAACCGTAGTCTTCCTTTCCTGCCTTGGATGATTTGATGAAGATGAAATCCATACGCGATATATCCTTTGGTTACATGGTGCAAAGATACAAAATATACCCCGAAATATGGTATCAAATAGTACCAATATTTTCTAAAACAGTGAAATTTCGTGAGTATTCAAATCAAATGAAAACATCTGCAAATATCTGATATACAAAGATAACTCATAAAACGGAATTTCACTGAATATATTTAGTGAATAGTGGGCTACAATTTGTGAAAGGTTTTGGTGTAAGCTCTTATCGTAATGATGAAGA
>BLLV01000076.1 GCA_011959205.1 Bacteroidaceae bacterium | reverse complement strand
TGAAAGCAACTATAGTTGCAGCATTTGCTTTGATAGCAGGAATGAATGTGTATAACGCTCAGAAATCGGATGTAATGTCTGAATTGGCGTTGGCTAATGTGGAAGCATTAGCTAGCTGGGAATCTGATGGTGATTTTTCTTTTATTTGATTGGAAACGTTCTATATAATGACCGGTTGCTTGTTGGTTTAGTATGTTATAAATAATCTATGTATGAAAAAATGTATAAGAATTTTTGTTGTTATCTTGGGCGGCATATTCTTTGTGGCGTGTGGTAATAAGGTGGAATCGGTTTATCAAGACGAAACTTGTATAGAGTGGGAGGACTTCGAAAGTCAGGAATTGACTGGCTCTGAAATAGCATTTGATGAACCTGTGATGCAACCTAATCAATTGGTCGTAATGGATACATTATTGATAACAATTAATAGGAAGACAGAGAAACTTCTCCATCTCTTTAACTTGAATACCAAGAAGAAAATAGGTGAACAAATGACGATGGGGGAGGGACCTGATGAGATGATTTCCCCTAGTTTCATTTTAGGGCAAGATTCAGTGAGACTATATGATATGGTGACTTCAACAGTTTGTACGTATGGAGTCGGTGAGTTCGTTTCTGCTCCGTCTTTAGTTCCGTCCCGGCGATATAAATTGAGTGAGGCTGATTTCTTTAGTGAGCTTGTTCTGCTGAAAGATAAACTGGTCGGAGTCTCTTATCGTCCGGACGCTCCTTGTTACATGTTCAATGCTGCCGGACAGAAGCTAGGAGCGGTAGGAAACTACCCCGAGGGTCCGGAAGCCTATACCGATCTGGAACGGGTGGATGCCTATCGTGCTATTCCCGCTAGCAATGGGAATGATCGTTTTGCCGTCTGTCATTTCTTTACTGATTTGATAGATATTTACAGTGACAGCGGAAAACTGGTAAAACGACTTTATGGTCCGGAACATTTCTTTACACGTTTTACGGAGTTTAATGACGGTGTTCGGATAGGCAGTCGTCCTAATCCTGACTACTATCGTGATGCCTTTTACAGTCCGGTTGGTGTAGGAGATGAATTATGGGTGCTTTATAATGGGAAATTTGTAAACAAACCTGGATATAATTTGCTTGCAAAGGATATTTTGGTATTCAGTTGGGAAGGGGTTCCATTGCGGCATTATATTTTGAACGATGGCGTTTCTCGTATTGCGGTGAATCCTGAAAAACGCAAAATATATGGCATAAGTAGCGATCCTGAATATCATATAGTGGAATATTCTTATTAAGTCGTATTTGTTATGAATAAATGGAAATCTTATTGTTTGGGTATTGGTATATGTTTGCTTTTGATAGCTGTTATCAGTATATGTGCGTTTCATGACCGAATTTATATGTGGAGTTTGGGGGATATTTCAGACAGATATCGGCAGGCCATGAATGCTTATAGAGAGCATGACTATGATGAGGCACGGAATCGGTTCATACCACTGGCAGGTATAGATTCGGCTTCATACGCCCAATATCTGTTGGGTGATATGTACTATCGTGGCCTTGGTGGAAATACGGATTATGAAAAAGCATTTGCATTATTTGAAAAGTCCGGAAAGGCTGGTAATATGAATGCCTGTAACAATATGGCTTTCATGTATGCCTATGGTTATGGTGTTTCTGAAAACCTGTCGAAAGCTAGAAAGTATTTTCAGTATGCTGCCCAACAGGGAAATGCTCAGGCTCAGCTGGGACTGGGGAATCTTTACCGTTTGGGATTAGGGGTGGCACGTGATTATCGGGAAGCCATTCAGTGGTATCGTCGTTCTGCTTCTCATGGTGATTCTGATGCTATGAATAATTTGGGTTATATGTTTTTCAACGGCTTTGGGATATCTCCTGATGTGGCAACTGCCCTGTTTTGGTTCAGAAAGTCTGCGGCTGTTGGTAATCCTGTAGCGCAATATAACATAGGTGTGGCTTATAGTTTGGGTAAAGGCGTGGAAATGGATTTATCGGTTTGCGCATCATGGCTTGAAAAGTCGGCTTTGCAGGGAAATGCCCCTGCGCAATATAATTTGGGCAGGATGTACTATTGGGGTAAAGGCGTTGTTCGTGACTCTGCAAAGGCTATGTTATGGTATAGGGCAGCTGCTGGTCAGGGACATGTAAAAGCTGCTGAATCTTTTATAAGGATAGAAGAAAATATTCAGGCGGAAGAGTTGGATTCTGTATTTTTTCTTGATATGCAGGTGAGACGATAAGTTTGGAATATTAGGAAGCAATTTCCGCCTCTTAAAGAATAATTTGGTATATCGTATGAGGGGCGGCCTTATAGAAAGTAGTAACTGGGCAGATTTTGTGAATGCTGATATTGTATTTGAAAAATTATACTTGTGGAGATGCTGAGAGAATTTTTGAGTATGTGGATGGTGGGCTACAATTTGTGAAAGGTTTTGGTGTAAGCTCTTATCGTAATGATGAAGA
>BLLV01000075.1 GCA_011959205.1 Bacteroidaceae bacterium | reverse complement strand
GAAGGTGTGTCAAAATGCGCACCTTCTTTTTTTAAGCACAAAGCCCCGACTTTCACAAGCTGGGGCTTTGTTATTACCTAAAGATTTTGTATCTTTAAGCATACAATTTATACTATGACAAAGATACATTTTCGTCCTTACAATCCCAACCAAACAGTGCTTTTTCCTCAAAGAATTGACGAGGATATTGCAGAGAATGATCCGGTTCGGATGGTTGACGCTCTGGTTGAGAGCCTGAACCTTGAAAGTTTCAGAAAGTTGTATAAGGAATGCGGCCGCAGCGCTTACCATCCCAGGATGATGCTCAAGGTCATTCTGTATGCCTATATGAACAACGTCTATTCCTGCCGGAAAATCGAAAACCTCCTTCACCGTGACATCCATTATATCTGGCTTGCCGGATATGAGAAACCGGATTTCATTACCATCAACCGTTTCCGCAACCGGGTGAAGAAGGAAATCAACGAAGTATTTACCCAAACCGTACTCCTTCTCTCTTCCAAAGGCTTCATCAGCCTGAATGTGGAATACATTGACGGGACCAAGATTGAGTCCAAAGCCAACAAGTATACTTTCGTCTGGCGAAAAACGGTCGAGCGGAACCGTGAACGCCTGATGAAGAAGCTACATGTCCTGTTAGGGCAGATAGACGATGTCATCGTCCAGGAGAATTCATCGGAAAACAATGAGAAAATAGAATTCACCCCGGCCATGCTGACTGAAATGGCGGGAGAATTGCGTCAAGCCCTTGAACAGGTTCCTGAACCCTCCACGAAAGAGGAAAAGACTGCGTTGAAAAAGAAACGCAAACAGCTGAAGGAACTGGAAGAGCACAGGGACAAGCTGCAGGAATACGACAACCGTCTGGACACGCTGCAGGACAGGAACTCCTATTCCAAAACGGACAACGACGCTACTTTCATGAGAATGAAGGAGGATGCCATGCATAACGGCCAGACAAAGCCCGGTTACAACCTCCAGATCGGCACCGAGAACCAGTTCATTACCGATTTTGCACTCTTTCCGAACCCTACGGATACACTGACCATGATACCTTTCCTGCAATCCTTCCCAAGCAGATATGACAGGTTGGCCCATACGGTGGTGGCCGATTCCGGCTACGGTTCTGAGGAGAATTACCGCTTCATGTCAGAAAACGGTATGGAAGCCTACGTCAAATACAACTACTTCCACATGGAGCAGAGGCCGAGATTCAAACCGGATCCGTTCAGGGCAGAAAACTTCTACTACAATGAAGAACATGACTTTTGCATTTGCCCCATGGGACAGAAGATGCAAAGGATAGGGACCGGACATGTGAAAACCGCATCCGGATATGTCAGCGAGAATGCCAGATACAGAGCCGTCAGATGTGAAGGCTGTCCGCTAAGATGCCGATGTTTTAAAGCAAAGGGGAACAGGACGATAGAACTGAATCACAGGCTCAGAAAATATAGGCAGAATGCCAAAGGGTTGCTCTGTTCCGAGGAAGGGCTGACACACAGAGGACAGAGATGCATAGAACCGGAAGCCGTGTTCGGACAAATGAAAAACAATATGAATTACAAACGTTTCCGCCATTTTGGAAAGGATAAGGTCTTCATGGACTTTTCCTTCTTTGCCATTGCCTTCAATATAAAAAAATGTGTGCAAAAATGGCTAAAGAAGGTATGGATTGCCTGATTAGACCGTTTTATGAGCTTACAGTTGCTCTATTTAGATGTTGCGAACACATAAACCGAAGAAATCCTCAAAATATCGCAGCTTAAAAAAATGAGGCGATTTTTATAGTCAATGAAAAAAA
>BLLV01000074.1 GCA_011959205.1 Bacteroidaceae bacterium | reverse complement strand
ATGCAAACTGACAGTGTAAATTTAACATACCCACAGGTTTTTCGGACTGACCCGGAAAACCGAATGAGCGAAACAATTAAAGTGCTGTGTTACAAATCAAAAACTCTTAGTAATGGTGAACATCCTCTGATGTTATGCGTCTGTAAAGACCGCAAAAGAAAGTTTCAAAGTCTTGGTATATCCATAAAAGCGGAATTATGGGACTTCAAGACAAACCAACCAAAGGACAAATGTCCGAATCGTGAAAGAATAGCCGTTCTCATTAGCGAAAAAATCAATGAGATACAGAAAGCCGCTTTGGATAAAAGAATAGCAGGCAAGGACTTTACGGCTACAACTCTTATTGAATCTACCACAAACAACACTACCAATAAAACGGTAGGTGAATACTATCTGACTTATATTAAGAACTTACAGAAAGAGAATAGAATCAGATACGCAGGAATGTTTGAAGTGTCCTATTCGTCTTTTATAAAGTTCAACAAGCATCTTGACATACCATTCTCTGATATTGATGTTACTTGGCTAAAGCGGTATGAGAAATGGATGAAAGAACAGAATCTTTCAGTAAGTACCATAAGTACACGAATCAGACACCTACGAGCCGTCTTTAATCTGGCGATAACGGAACATTCAATTAAAAGCGATTGTTATCCGTTCCACTCCTATAAAGTTTCCAAGTTGAACAAGCAGACCGCAAAAAGAGCTTTGAACAAGCAGGACATACTGAAAGTAATGCAATACAAAGGCACTTCTCTTATGGAATGCCTTGCTATTGACATATTTATATTCTCGTATTTGAATGCAGGTATAAACTTCATAGATATAGCCAAACTAAAATACTCCAACATAATAGAGAACCACCTCACTTACAATAGAGAAAAGACAAAGAAACTGATAAGCATACCATTACAAGCAGAAGCAATGGAAATAATAGCGAAGCACAAGAATATGAAATCACCGTACTTGTTTCCTGTACTCTCACCATTTCATAAGACAGAGATACAAATAGCAAACAGACTACATAAAGTTTTGGCAAAAGTAAACAAGCATCTGAAAGAAATAGGTGAAAAGTTGGAACTGCCTATACCTTTGACTACATACGTTGCACGCCACTCGTATGCGACAGTTCTCAAACGTGCAGGAGTTTCAACAGCTATTATCAGTGAATCTTTAGGGCATAGCTCGGAGAAGATAACGCAGGTTTACTTAGATAGTTTCGACAATGAGCAGATAAGCAATGCAATGAAGAACCTACTATAACAAAAAGAAGTCTGTAATCCGGCAAAGATTGCAGACTTTTCTTTTATTTTGCAGTATAACTAATATGAATGTACTTATGTATCAAATAGAAGAACTGCCCGATTTAAAAGTGGCTTGGCATGAAAGCTACAAATGTCTAAATGAACCACTCTTAGAATACGTGTGGGAAGTAGCCAATCACTTCCTGCCCGATTATGCGGAAACAGATACGGGAATGATACCCGTAGAATCTTCCGCACCTGCCATATTCGCCAACAGATATGCGGAAAGAAACTTATCCGTTGAAGAAAGATACGAGAGAAGCAAAGAAATGAAAACTTTCAAAGGAACTTTGGAAGAATACAAGAAACGGGAATACAGAAAGCTGGATGATTCTTTCAAAGAGAAGTTCCTGAATAATGAAGATTTACAGAATACCATTGAAGCGTATAAGTTGGATGTTAGCAAGTTTTGGTATCTACTTCTGTTCGTATATGACTTTATAGAGGATATTGGCACAAACGCACCTGCATTGAACAAGTCCGTATTAGAAGACTTTAGCTATTTTCACGCTACCCTATTGGAAGCTACAAGTATCACCCTAAAGAAGAACAACAAGAAAAGCTATGTTGTTGAAAGGGAGGACACAATCAGAATCATTCAAGCAGCCTTGCAGCATTTTGTCAATACATATAGCGATATTATACATAGTGAGCAAGATAGAGAAACTATGATTAAACAATTAAAGGGCATAGGCTTGGAGGGGTTTATCAGAAATGACTTATCGTCAAAAATCAGCTTTACAGACAAGTCCAGTCTTGACATATCTTATAAGAAGTGGAAGTTTATGGATATGTTTCTGTTCTTTATTGAAAGAAGAAAGGCTACCACCATACCCAATAAAAAGGTAAAGGTATCTAAAGACAAGATGATGCTTGTTTCAAGGCTTATCTATACAGTGGGCTATGATGGCAAGAGATATAATGAAGAATACGATTCGGAGGGCAACAAGAACAGAATGTTATCCAATCTCCTTAGGAGATACAAGAACGAAAAATTTCCGTCTGTTATAGCTAATAACTACATGGTAGTTTCATAAACGACATACATAAAAACAATAGCAGAAATGCGTACTGAAAGGCTTATTCTTTTCGGTACGCATTTTTTTTGCGTACTGAAACGGGCACGTTTTCTACACACATGGGCATTAGGTAGATTCCTTTGCCACCCCTAAATTCCTACCTACTTTTGCAACGTCAAAAGGGAATAAATAAGCAAGTGCGCATAGCTTTAGTAGTTCTTCAATGGCATTATAATTAACACGTTAAACATTTAAAATTAGAAATTATGAAGAATATTAAATTTACAGAAGCATTAAATAGTGAAGTAGAAAACGTAGTAGAGAATGCTAAAGTAAGTGCGGCATTCATACAAGAACTGAAAGAAGCATTCTCCATGTCTCCCATCAAAACAGATATGCGTTTCAAACAGTCTTCCAAAGGTGAACTGATTATTTCTGTTACATTCGCTTACGATACTGGTATGAAACAACATCTTGAGGGTGCAGGAGATTCAGACCTTATTACTGCAATAAATTTCTGTATGGCAAAAATTACGAAGCTCTTGGATGATTACAAAGCGGAAGAACATGAGGTAGATACTGCCAAAGACGGCGAAAACTTGGTAATGGAACTGTTCAAACAGCATATAAATTCTCCCATATATGGGTATATCGAAAAAGATTGGTATAACAATTATGGAGAACGTTACCGTTGCGTGAGATTTTCTCCCACCCCTAAAGGAAATGTAAAGTTCTGTATGAAAGCAACGCTTGAAGTGAACAACCTTATCAGTGAAGCCTGCAAGCCTGAATCAACAAGGAGAGACAAATTACAAGTTCCCGAACAGAATGAAGTAGCCTAAACAGTCAGCTTTGAAGAAAGTCGAGGGAACAACCTCTCTCGGCTTTCTTTTTAATCGGAACAGAGAAAATGAAACAGATACAGTTTACCCAAACATATAACAATGAAGCAGCACACAGACAAGTGAAGCTACTGATGAAGCAGCACAAGCAGCTTTATATCCAAGTGAACGGTGAAGCATGGATAAGCAGTCAAGGAGTAACGGGTATAAGATACCAACTCAACGCACAAGGCTGGCAGTGGATTCTTAACTATCTGCAAACGGGAGATTATGAGGATTTTGGAGTATTCCCGTCCAGACTACCCAAGCTATGCAGCGAGTTCCAAGAGGATGTGGTAAAAGGACTGATAGAACAGAAATACAATATCGCAAGAATCCCTTTTCTACGGGAAACCGAAGCCTATATAAAACTCAGGGGGCTGTTCCGTTTCGGAAAACTCTTTTTCAGCATAAGGAGAAGCGATGAATTTATAGATTATCTAAACAGCAAAGGATTATGATTACCCTACATAAAGGTCAATACTTGTCTGACGTAATGAGTGAGATTCCGTCAAACTGCATACTTTCCAAAAGAATACCCGGCTGTGGTGCTACCACTTTGGAACTTGAAACCCAAAGAAATTCCATTATCGTAGTTCCCAATGTGCCCGTTATCAAAAGCAAGTGCGGCAAATACAGCAATCTGTTAGGCGTTTATGAAGATGTCACAACAGATAAGATTCGCAATTATCTGACTAATAACAGACTACATAAGATAATGACTACTCCCGAAAGTTTCAGCAAGGTAAAAACAGCTTGCAGCGGTATTGACATTTATAATCATTTCTTCCTGTTGATGGATGAATGCCACCAATTAATTAAGGATGTGGATTACAGAACAGACATAGTGCTGCCCATGAATGACTTTTTCCGCTTCAAAGGCAAGGCACTTGTTTCCGCCACTCCTATCGGATTCAGTGAGCCAAGATTTAAGGAGTTTGAAACAGTGGAAGTAAGTGCCGATTATGACTACAGACAAGAAATTACGGCTACACATACTTATAATACCAACAAGGCAATAAGTGAATATTTAGAAAAGCACAAGGAGGGAACTGTCTGTTTTTTCGTCAATTCTGTGGCAATGATTTACTCCATAATGAAACAGTTTGACATATTGGAGGATTCTACCGTTTACTGTGCGCCAAAAAGCCGTTTGAAACTGAAAAATGAATACTCCTTTGATAGTGCTTATAATGACTGGAGCGCAGACACCATGAAGAAATACAACTTCTTCACTGGCAGATTCTTTACGGCATTCGACTTGGACTTGCCTTATCAGCCCGATTTGATAATGGTTACAGACCCTTATATTTCCGAATATACCATGCTTGACATAGATACGGACTGCATACAGATTTGCGGAAGATTCCGTAACGGCATAAAATCGGCAACACATATCTATAGGGTGAATCCCGAAATCATAACCAAAGACAGGGAACAGATAGAATGGGAAATTTCGGCACATGAATTTGCCTATAACACGATACAAACCTTATACAAAAGTGCGGATAACAGAGAAAGCAGATTCGCTTTCGGTGCAGTTCTTGAAACCATGCCGTTCCGTAAATTCCTATATTCGGACTTTACAAAGAACTGGTTTGCCATAGACAATGAGATTAATTCCGTATTGGTGAACAACAGATACCAATCAAGACAAGAAATAAAGAACTGGTACAATGACTGCCATTTCTTCAATCCCACATTTGAGAATTGCGAATATAACGAGAATGACGAGAAATTAAAGATTGCCAAGACTACACGCTCGGTAAAGGACAAACACAGAAAAATGGTACAACTTCTTAGTGAAATGGAAACTCCCTATTCGGAATACGCCTTAGACTATATCAATGATATGCGGAAAATTGACCCGTTCATTGTGGAAGCGTTTGAAACTTTGGGCAAAGAGAGAATAGAAGAACTTAACTATTCCAAAAAGAAAATCAAAGAAGAAATGATTCTGACACAACGTAAGGGGAATAAAGTTGTCAGACTGGTTAAGAATATATTCAAGGTTGGTAACAGATATTCCAATGAGAAAATAGTTAATGAATTAACGAGAATATATGAGATGTTGAACATACACCCCGAAGAGAAGATAGAACCTAAACTAATCAATCACTATTACCAAGCTATCCCTTGCTGGGTTGGTAAAAAAAGAGGTTATCAATTAATTAGTGAGATAGTCTGACTATTACCAACAAAACTTGAAAATCTTGTCTTTCTATACCCGATACAGAAATTGAAAGAAATGTTGGTAACTACCTTAATAACTAATGAAACAGAGTAATTTTCTTACTAACTAATAATACACAGTCGCAGGAAATTCTTGCGGCTTTTATTTTGGCGCAGAACCACAGCCGCACATTTTCCCCGATTCCGATTTTCCGAATATTTCCACGTTAGAAAGAGTTATATAGCACATACTTTATAATATGTCACATACTGCTAATACCATTAAAAAGACTACCTGACTAAAGAATCACCTATATTCAGTTTAGCTAAAAGTCAAGAAAACAGATATATAAGGTACTTAATATAAAAATCCCCCTCCCCATTCAATCAGTAACCTTAAATATATAAGAGTGTCTGCCTTTACGGACTACGTGCCCCTTAGTCCCCCTCTGTATATTGATATAAAAAAGAATTATTAATCATTTAAACTTTTATCAATATGAATAATTTAGTTATCATGCCAACAGAGAAAAGAACTTTGAATTTAGGTGAGTATGCAGAAGAAGCTACTATAATTGTGGAAGAAACTGCAAAGCCAAGTATTACTTTCTTGGAAGCCAATACGGATTCTATCACACTGGAAGAACTTGCAAACAAATGTGTTGTGCCTACTTGGGCTAACTTGGAATCAACCATTTCACACCAAGACTTCGTTTCATGTGTGCATGAGGCTGCAAACTCATTTTATGCAGGTGAAAAGGTGAGCTTTCCGGAAATAAGAGTTTCACATATAGTACGTGGCAGAATACCGTCCGCACTTGGTAAGAAAGCAAGTGAACTGTTGGAATGTGAAAAGACACAATTCTATCAAAGACTTGCTTTTGCTTTTACTGTTCCAACCATTTTTGAAACGATAAGAGGACAAAAACTTGAACTGTGCATAGGTGGGGTAAGAAATTACAGTGACTTGAATCTGTACCGTTCTTCCAAAGGCTTAGAAAAGTTTTCCGTCTTTATTGGCTGGAGAATGAAAATTTGTTCCAATCAGATTCTTACCGGTGAGGGTGTGAGGTTCAACATGGAAGTAACCAGTATCAATGAACTTTACAGAAATGTACTGGAATTGCTTAACGGCTTCAATGCAGCCAAAGAAATACATTTGATGCAGACATTATCAGATACTTATCTATCTGAAACACAGTTTGCACAAGTGGTAGGCAGAATGAGAATGTACCAGGCACTTTCACCTGCAAGACAGAAAACAATACCAAGACTTCTAATCACTGACAGCCAAATAAATAGTGTGTGTCGTGATTATTACACCAATGAAGTTTTTGGAATGAAAGACAATGCCATATCTCTTTTTGATTTTCACAATTTACTCACACAGTCAAACAAGAACAGCTACATAGACAGCTATTTACAACGTGGGGTAAATGCTACAGAGGTAAGTGTTGGACTGAACAATGTATTACAAGGACTGGATAATAAATATTCTTGGTTCTTGGGCTAAACTAACTGAAAGGGCATCTATTTATTAGGTGTCCTTTCTTTTTTAATAACTTAAATATACTACAGAATGAATGATAATGAAAAACTAGTACTATGGAGCATACTAGTAGTATTGCTACTAATAATAATTGGTGTTATCAATCCTTTTTTATTGATACTGATTATTACTATCTTTACTTATCTGCAATCTTAGTTACACTTTTTAATAAAAGTGAAAGTAATTTGAGAATCAGACTATTACAAAATGATTTCCGAATTTACTTTCACTTTTATAGTTAAACCTACAAAATTGAAACAACATGAGTTTGAAGAATAGTTATACAACAAGTGACTGCCTACAGTGGGACAGTGCTACAAACTTGGTGAGAAAATTATATCGAGATAAGAACTATAGGATAAGCCTGCTTGTTGGGTGTGGCATATTTTTTAGTTTACGCATCTCTGACCTATTGCAACTTACTTGGGAAATGCTTTTGAGTAATGATGCAAAGTTTACCATTACTGAAAAGAAAACAAGCAAACGTAGGGAAGTGAGAATTAATAAGGAGTTTCAGAAACATATCAAAGATTGTTATACCGCTTTGAATATTCAAAACTTGAATGAGTTCTGTTTTTTATCGGGGAAAGGTAAGAACAAGGTCTATTCTATCCAATGGATAAACATTGTACTTAAAGAGCTGAAAAGCAAGTACAATTTAAAGATAGACCATTTCTCTACCCATTCCCTTAGAAAGACTTTTGGCAGGAAAGTGTTTGAATCCTCTGAAAATGCTGAATTGGCTTTAGTTAAACTGATGGAATTATTTAACCATTCAAGTGTAACCATTACTAAAAGGTACTTAGGACTTAGACAAGAAGAACTGTTAAATACTTATGACTGTTTGAGTTTCTAATCAGTGGGACAAAGTTTGAAATTTCTGTTGTTATCATACCATTTTCAGAAATAGAGAACTTTGTCCCGTTCTCTAATATACAGTAACTTTCAAAAACTGCAATGTAAGAGAAACTGTAAATAATGGTTATATCTAAATCTGATAGGGCATAGTTCCAAGCCAAACAGATTGCGATAACGTAATTAATTCCGCACTGGTGCAAGCGTAAGAAAATTATCTTTTAAAAAAGGCATAATATGGCTTGTAGCTTATAGTATGTTGATTTTTCGGAATTATCTATAAGTTATAAACAGCCGTACTAATCTGCAATATCAGAAAAACAGTTATAATATTTATAACTAATAGTAGGTATGGGTTTTAAAAATTATCGTCTTATATATCCACTTCTAATTTTCATACCGCTATTGAGTTACACAGATTAGATATTGATTTTACTGATTACTTAGTTAGACTGTAAACCTGTATACCTTATATATAATAGAAGATATTCATTTTTCAATCCACAGAATCTATGGGTACTTTTTTCGGGAAGAAATCTTCTTATAGTCCCCGTTCAAAAAAAGTACCTGCTTATGCAATTACGAAGAAAAGAAGCTGATACTACCTAATTACTTACTACAGATATGTTTTGGAACACTTAGAACTGCATTTATAAGCATTTTATCTTTAGCTATTCAAAACCTTTCGCTAACTTTGCAGCAATTTCAGAGGTCTTAATGCGTTAAGGCACTGAAAGGACATATTTAACGAAAGGTGTTATTGAGATTATCTTCTTAGATTAAACTTCGCAACTTTAATTTTAGCATGAAGATGATAGCAATAGCACCCACACATTTGATATATACTCATCTCTTAGGTGAATTATATACCTTTTGGTGTGGGGCTATTGTTTTATCCATGCTAAAGGTATTGCGAAGACCTAATCTAAGGATAAGACAAATATAGTTCCCACACCTTATTTTTTATCCGCTTTCTTCGGGGAATTGGGAAGCATAAAATTAAATATATGTTTGCAATTCTTTTCAATATCGTATGTAACATTATTGCGTTCAAAATCCACTGGGCTTTAGGACTACTCTCTTTAGGATTATGGATAAGAAAAAAAGAGTAATTCAATTAGTTACTACAATTATCTACTTTATTAACAACTAAAAAATCTAGCAAAGATGAAAAACTTTAAATTAATCAGAACGGTATTATTTACTATTGTTATGTGTTTCCATATTATAGCTTGTGGTAGTGATAATGAATCGAATATAATTCCCGATGAAAAACCAACGATTACAATAGACTCGGATATTATTACCAATGGAATATCCTTTGCAGCAGAGGGTGAGGAAAAATTTATTAATTTTGTAACTAATACAGATTGGATATTGAATATCGCAAATACTACTGGTGGTTCAACATGGTGCACCGCATCAATAAAGAAAGGAAATAAAGGGGAGGCTTCTATTAAGTTTACCACTACGGAAAATACTGATTATGATGACCGTAGTGTAGCTGTAACCATTAAAGCAGGAACAACAAGCAAGACCTTTACGATTACTCAAAAATGTAAAGAAGCAATACTTATTACTACAAATAAATTTGAAGTCGGTCAAAAAGGCGGTTCTATAGAAATAGAGGTAAAAACAAACGTCAAATATCAAATGGAAGTGTCTGATGCTGCAAAAGAATGGATTACACAGAAAAATACACGTTCCTTAACTGCTCATACTTATGTTTTTAATGTGGCAGCTAATGAAGAATACGAGAAACGGGAAGGAGATATTTATTTCAAAAGTGGTGACAAAATAGAGACTGTCAAAGTTTATCAGTCAGGTGGTGCTGTAATAATGCTAACGAAAAATGAATATGCGGTAAGCGACAAGGGCGAAACGATTACTGTGGATATTAACAGTAATTTTGAATATAAAGTAAAAATGCCCGAAGTGGATTGGATATATAATGAAGCAGCCACTGCAAGAGGAACTTCCAGTCATAGATTAAAATATATCATTAGTCCCAATACGGCTTATGAAAGTCGTTCCGCACAAATTATCTATTATGATAAAAGTAATATTAAAAATGCTGATACTTTAACGATTATTCAAGCTCAAAAGGATGCCATTATCATTTCAAAGAAAGAATATGAAGTAAGTGCTAAGGGAGAAACCATTGAAGTTGAACTTGCAAGCAATATTGATTATACCATTACTATTGATAAGAATAATGAGGAATGGCTTTCACAAATAGAAAACAAAACAACAAGGGCTTTAACAAACGACAAGCTTTATTTTAAGATTGCAGCCAACATTTCTGATAAAGAGCGTATTGGTAAAATAGTAATTTCTGATAGAAAAGGAATTAGCGAAACAATTACCATATCACAAGAGAAACCTTTGTTTGAGCTTATTTCAGACAAAATAATTAATGTATCTTACAAAGAAGAAACTATTGAAGTACAATTTAATACCAATATTGACTATGTGATACATATCGCTGATGATGGTAAAAGTTGGATAGAGAAAACCAAAGATGATATTGAAAAACTAATTCACAAAGTATATTTTAGAATTGCAGAAAATAAAGAAACAGATAGTAGAAGTTCAAAAATAATTTTTACAGCTAACTCTGTTGACTATGTTGTTGAAATCAAACAAGAAGGGGTGTTTAATGGAGTGGTTGAGGTAAAACAAGCAGGAACTCTGTCAACTCTATTAGCAGAAAAAGGCGACACAATAACCACCTTAAAAATTATCGGTGATTTAAATGGTACAGACATAGCATTTTTAAGATATATGACTGGTGGCTCTACACTTGCTAAAAAAGGAAAGTTGCAATATTTAGATTTACTCGATGCGAATATAGTTAGTGGTGGGGAACCCTATTATTCAATATATCATTCTGCGGGTCATGCTTCATCAACCGAATATTTTTATACAAAAAATAATGAGTTGTACGATTACAGCTTTTGCAATTGTTCTTCGCTCATTTCTATAAAACTTCCAAAAAGCTTGACTAAAATCGGCATGAATGCCTTTCGTTATTGCAAATTAGAATCAATTACAGTACCTAGTAACGTAGTATGCTATAACGGAGGTTTTATATTTGAGGAGTGTAATATAAAAGATGTACACATTACAGACCTTTCTTTATGGAATGAATCTTTGAACTTTTCGTTTCCATCTGATGGTTGGAATTTATATATTAATGGCAAACTTGCGACACAAATTACTATTCCAAACGGCACAACACAAATCAGAGCTTCGGCATTCATGAACTGCATAAGTTTAACTAATGTAATACTTCCCAATAGTGTAACTTCTATTGAGAACAACGCTTTTTCCGGATGTACGAAATTGGAAGAAATAAATATTCCCGATAATGTGGCTACGATTGGTTACAGAGCCTTTATGGGATGTACGAAATTAATAAGTATTGATATTCCTAATAGTACAAAAAGCATTGATAGTTTTGCTTTTTATAATTGTTCGGAATTGGAAAAGGTTAACATTACCAATGGAGTTACAAGCATTGGAAATAGTGCTTTTCAAGAATGCAAGAAAATACAAGAAATTGTAATACCGAGCTCTGTTACCACAATCGGAGAATATGCTTTTGCACAATGTGTTAATCTTGCTTCCATTGTTATAGGGAATGGACTCAAACTTATTCCGAAAGGTCTATGCTATAGATGTGGCAATCTTGTGGATGTCACAATAGGAAGTAATGTTAAATATTTTGATACTGGGGCTTTCAAAACAACCCCCACTTCAAATACAATTAAAAAACTCCATACACTAATTAAAACACCGGGGATGAATTGTCCACCTTTATATCGAGAGGAAGTATTTGGCTATTCAATTCAAAACACCTGCACTTTATATGTACCCAAAGGGTATAAATCAATTTATGAGAAATGTACTTTTTGGAAAGACTTTAAAAATATAATAGAAGAATAGATTAAAGATTATAATATGAACAAATACACATTGCAATTTACCTATAACGGAAAAGATTATTCTTTTGTCTTACAGAATCCACAAGATTTTGATTCAAATTTAAATCAACTTGATGCAACAGTTATTGTGGAAGCAATTATAGAGAAAAAGATTCCATACGTCAAAGGTGAAAAAGTTCACAATTTGTGTTTAGTCAAAAATAAATAGAGATATAAACATTATTTATTAATAAGCAAAAAGCCAACCTGCCCAATTACGGATAAGTTGGCTTTTTTCAGTTCTGAACAAATCATTAACACTTTCTCCTTTTGAACTTCATGGATGGGGTAAGTCCGTACACGCACTCTGGAAAATAAGTGCGGAGAAATGCTTCATTCGCTAAACTATAAGTGGTAATAGTATGCGTTTCCATGTAATCGGGGATAAGATATACCCCTACATCTTTTCTTATCTAATTTTTCATAGCTATAAAATTTTGAGTTTCACATATACAACTGTATTCATGATTACAGAGAATATCAAGTAATCAAAGCATATTTTCAGCAGGTAGATTTTTAAGAAGATATAGCTTTATATACTCACTACTGATTTTACTACCGCTACTCTATTATATAATGGAAATACAGTATATGAATACTTTTTAAGTAAAGAGAAAGCTACACTCTACAATTATATACCATATCATTAGATATATAAAAAACTGATAGTCAAAAGCAAAACTATAAGAAACAATTATTGCATAACAGCGTAATATTGACTAACTTTGTGGTGCAGTTCAATGCTGCAAAGAGATTATTAATTTATTGTTGAATCTATCTTAGTTTTCTTTGAGAGTTTAATCATTGTGTAAACCATGATGTAAACCAAAGCAAAAGACAGAAGAAATACGATAAAAAGCAAGTAACTGTTAAGGTGCAATAGCTCAGTTGGTTGGAGGTGTGTCGTAATACATGATGCGCCTTCTTTTTTTTCATTGACTATAAAAATCGCCTCATTTTTTTAAGCTGCGATATTTTGAG
>BLLV01000073.1 GCA_011959205.1 Bacteroidaceae bacterium | reverse complement strand
GCAAACTGACAGTGTAAATTTAACATACCCACAGGTTTTTCGGACTGACCCCAAAAAAGGGCTCAGTTTGAAAATTTGGGGGAATTAGTTAAAATCCCTATCTTTGGCGGATGAAACAGAAACTCTGTATAAAATTTCATTTCTTCCATATCTTCACTTTTTAGAATTGAAATACATCTTCCTGATCTCTTTTGCTCTTGTTATCTCTTTGGACGGGGCTTTCTGGATCTTTTTTATTATTCCATGAGTGGTTATGACCAGCGTTTCTTTATCAGTGTCCCAGAAAGCGAATAACCTATATGAAATTCCATTATATAAAGTTCTGAACTCTCATATATCATCCGCGTCATCCAATTTCTTGAAAAGTTCCTTGTCAATCACGTACTTGCTTTTATTTACGTTGTACATAATTTTAGCTCTTGCTTTTTCATCAAGACTATTTAAGAACCGGATAGTCTCTTCCGAATATATTATTTTGAATTTTGCCTTTGCTTGTCTATTGATTAACACTGCAAAAATATGAAATAGTTCCGATTTAGGAAACAAAAATCAATGAGAATATCAAAAGCAAACAGATTTTTAACTTATTCGTTGTTCTCTCCATTTTCAATCCCCCTCAAAGCCTTATCATGAGAAGAATATATATAAGAGAATAGAAACAATAGTAATAAACAAATTAAAAACAAGAGAAAATGGAAAAAGTAATTAAAGGATTTAAGATTGCGGGTAAAATCTCAGAAGTGATACTGGCAATCTCCATCATTGGGGATCTGGTAGGAAAATATAGCAGAAAGGTTTGTACTAAATCCGTTGTAAGTGAAGTTGGCTCTGAAACAGTGTCAACGGAAAACAACAAATAACGTCTATGAGTGAATGAGAAGAATTATGACGTTATAGTAACAGTTTTGGAAGGAATATTGAGCCTTCTGAAAAACGATTTAGAAACCAGCGAAATTCTGTATTTCACCTCGTTTTGCACTAATTCAAAAGAACGCTTTTAAACAATAAATTGACAATAAAATGCTAAAAACTAAACGTTTAAATATATAATCATTTGCCTTAACAAAACAAGGGTGAAAAGCTGAAAGAAAAGCCATTTTTCCTCAGAATGGGAAAATCTATATGTAATTCAGTTTTTAAACTTACTGGTTCGTGACGAATCGGGAAGTTTTTATTTTTTTCTTAATGAATCTAATTCTTTCTACAAGTCGTTTACTGAAAATAAGTTAATATTGAAGGGGGGAGTGCAGTATTTGTTTCTTTTTCTACTTTTAAGAGTAGAAATTAAATTAATACATTATAGTTATGAAGAAGTTAACCTTTTTATTATTAGCTTTTCTGGCAGTTATGGGAGTCACTTTCCAGTCATGTGATGACGGTGACGGCTACTCTCTGGGTGATGTGGCAGTGGATTGGGCTACTGTAAATGTGAAAGGTGCCCATGTATATGATTTTACCGGTGACAGATGGGGAAAAATATGGCCTGCAACCACTGATTATTTCTGGTATTCTCCGATAGACGGACAACGGGTGATTCTTTATTTCAATCCCTTGTACGACAATTATCCGGAAGGTTATGACTGCTCTGTCAAAGTATTGAACATAAAGGAAATCCTGACTAAACCTATCGAGAAGCTGACAGCAGAGAATGAGGAAGAGTTTGGCAATGATCCTGTAGATATATTTGAAGGTAATATGTGGATCAATGGTGGCTACTTAAATATTGTTTTCAATCAGAACATGCCTTCTAAAGTGAAACATCTGGTTAGTTTGGTGAAGAATACGACAATTACACCTGAACAAGATGGTTATATTCATTTGGAATACCGTTACAACACGTATGGTGATACTACCGGCTATTGGAGAAATGGCGCGGTATCCTTTAGCTTGGGTTCTTTGGAAATAACATCGGAGACAAAAGGTATAAAGGTAAAAATAAACTCGGCTAAAAATGGTGAGAAGGAAATCACTTTTGATTTGAAGGATACACCATCGCCTACAGGGATGAGTCGAATGGATTTTTCTCAAATGGAGATTAAATAATTATGGATTGATTAAGCGAGAGTTGTGTGTAGCCCCTTGCGTCTTGTTGTGGTAGATGCAGGGGGCTGATTGTACATGGCCGGTAACGGTTTTCGGCCTGAAATTTATTATTGTATGGTTGGGGGGGAAAGACGGTATGGTTGCTTTGTTTTTTTCCTTATTTCAGTATTTTTTCAGAATTATCTTGTTTCTTTGTCTTGAAGAACCAAAAGTTGGACTTATGAAAATACTGTTAGTGGAGGATGATGCTAATTTGCGTGAAGTAACTCAGCGTTCATTGGAAAAAGAACGTTATGTGGTAGAAATAGCTGCCGATTATCGTACCGCATTACAAAAGATAGAGGACTATGATTATGACTGTATTCTGCTGGACATCATGTTGCCGGACGGTAGCGGTCTGGATTTGTTGGAAAGGTTGAAGGAAATGCATAAACGGGAAAATGTCATCATTCTTTCGGCCAAGGACTCCATAGAGGACAAAGTGCTGGGATTAGAACTTGGTGCTGATGACTATCTGTCTAAACCTTTTCATTTGGTGGAACTGAATGCACGCATCAAAAGCGTGATACGCCGTCATCAGCAAGGAGGGGAGAACAGCATTAAATACGGAAACATAGAAATTTTTCCCGATCAATATGGGGTGACCGTAGCAGGCAAAAAAATTGAACTGAATCGTAAGGAATATGATATTCTAGCCTATTTTATGAACCGACCCGGCAGACTGGTCAATAAAAATACGCTTGCCGAATCCGTATGGGGCGACCATATAGACCAATTCGATAATTTTGACTTTGTCTATGCTCAGATAAAGAATTTGCGAAAGAAGCTGAAAGAGGCAGGGGCTACTCCTGAATTGAAAGCTGTATATGGTTTCGGATATAAAATGATCGTGGAATAAATGAAACTGATTTATTATGTCATCATCCGTATATCGTTGGTGCTGTCGGTATTATTGACCGTCTGGGCCGTCTTTTTCTATTTTGCCATAATGGATGAAGTGAATGATGAAGTGGATGACTCATTGGAGGATTATTCGGAAATCATCATCATCCGTGCATTGGCGGGAGAGGAACTTCCTTCTAAAAATACCGCTTCCAACAATCAGTATTTCTTGCGTGAAGTGACGAAGGAATATGCGGAATCTCGTGATGATATCCTTTATAAGGATTCTATGGTCTATATCCCTGAAAAAGATGAAACAGAACCTGCACGGATCCTTACCACCATTTTTAAGGATGATGGCGAAAAGTTTTTTGAATTGACGGTAGCGGCTCCTTCTATAGAAAAGGATGATTTGAAGGATGCCATGGCAGGTTGGATGATTTTTCTTTATATAACTTTGTTGCTGACTATAATTGTGATTAATGTGTGGGTGTTTTATCGGAACATGTACCCTCTTTATGTGTTGCTTCATTGGTTGGATAAATATCGTATCGGCAAGGGGAATGAGCCTTTGCAGAATAAGACCCGGGTTTCAGAATTCAGAAAATTGAATGAGGCGGCGGTTCGTTATGCAGAGCGCAGTGAGCGGATGTTCGAACAGCAAAAACAATTTATAGGTAATGCATCTCATGAGATGCAGACACCGCTGGCTATTTGCCGTAACCGGTTGGAGATGTTGATGGAGGATGAAAATCTTTCGGAAAGCCAATTGGAGGAGTTAATGAAAACTCACCGGACTTTGGAGCATATAACGAAGCTGAACAAGTCTTTGCTGCTGCTTTCGAAAATAGAGAACGGGCAATTTGCAGATACGTCCCAAGTAGAAGTGAATAAATTATTGAAACAATATTTGGAAGACTATAAAGAGGTGTATCAATATCGTAAGATTATAACAACGGTGGAGGAAGAGGGTGTTTTCTATCTTACGATTAATGAAACACTGGCAGCGGTGTTGCTTACAAATTTGTTGAAGAATGCTTTTGTACACAATATGGATGGTGGACACATTCGGATTGTTATTACTTCCCACCGTGTGATGTTCTGCAATACAGGGGTGGCACAGCCACTGGATGCTCAGCGTATTTTTGAACGTTTTTATCAAGGAAAGAAAAAAGAAGGCTCTACCGGTTTAGGCTTGGCAATAGCAGACACGATATGTAAAATGCAGGCTCTCAGGCTTTGCTATGAGTATAAGAGTGGGGAGCATTGTTTTATACTTTACACATCCGCTCATAATCAATGAAAAAAAGATTGTGCTTTTTTCAGAATTTCAAATTCTTTTCAGAATCTCCCTTCATATTTGCATCAGAAAACAGAATGTAGAACCAAATAAAAAATGACGATTATGAAAAAGGTATTATTATTGTTAGTGTGCTTATTTACGTTGCAAACAGTGGTATGGGCGGATGATGACAAACCTGTTCAAGTAAACCAATTGCCTCAGACTGCACAAACTTTTATCAAAACTCATTTCCCTCATAATAAGGTGGCGATGGCTAAAATGGAGACAGACTGGTTTGATAAAAGCTATGATGTGATTTTTACCAATGGAGACAAACTGGAATTCGATAAGAAAGGTGTTTGGACGGAAGTGAACTGCAAATACAGTGCTGTACCTGTAGCTGTGGTTCCTGAGGCGATAAAGAAGTATGTCACTACGAATTATCCCGAAGCCAAGATGCTCAAGATTGAGAGGGACAAGCATGATTATGAAGTGAAACTTTCTAATGGTTGGGAGATAAAGTTTGATATGCAGTTTAATGTGATTGATATTGACCGCTGATTATAGATCTGAAGTGGGTTTATAGGAATAAACTGAAGCTGGTTGGAGGTGTGTCGTAATACATGATGCGCCTTCTTTTTTTCATTGACTATAAAAATCGCCTCATTTTTTTAAGCTGCGATATTTTGAG
>BLLV01000072.1 GCA_011959205.1 Bacteroidaceae bacterium | reverse complement strand
GTAACCATTCTATTTTCCGCCTTGACACGCATCGCAACCCAGCATATCTTTGCGCCATAACCAATTACTAACAAAGATTATGGCAAAAGAAAAAGTAAACTACCAGGAGGTGTACGACCTCTATCAGCTGTGCTGCGAAACCAAAGACCTTCGTGAGTTCTGTGCGGATTATGGAGTGAATTACGACAAGTTCATGAACTGGCAGCGCCACCAGCTATGGAGTGAGAAGTTAGGCAAGACAGTCCAGGTTGATCAACCCAAGGTTGCCAAGGTGCAGATAACCGGCAATCCCTGCAACAGTCCAACCGTGAAAATGGAAGTGAGACAGCCCGAAGGTGAAGCTCCGATAAGATGGGTAAAATTACAATTGGCATCAGGCGCAACGCTGTTCCTGAGAAACACCACAGTTCTTGATTTGAGCTTGTTGCTTAATAAAATGATAGGATGACATGCTGGGACTGAGTGCTAACCTGAACTATTACCTGTTCAACGGTAATGTGGATTTGCGGAAAGGTATTTTCCGATTATGTGAGAGTATAAGGGAAGAGATGTCACTTGACCCGAGCGATGCCTCCAACGTCTATATGTTCATGTCCAGGAACCGTAAGGTTGTGAAGATACTTCATTATGAACGCGGTTTTTATGTGCTTTATGAGAAACGTCCTGTTATGGGGAAATTCAAGAAACCAGTGTTTGATGAAGTTTCCAGATGCTACCGGATCCAGTGGTCTGATATGGCATACCTGACGGAAAGCATCGTAGTCGACAGGATGTATGTAAGCCCTAAAGATGAATAACAAGGTATTGATATCCAATGGAATAATAAAAATAAACAGTAAAAAGCTTGCGTAACTGCCTGATTTTTCGTACCTTTATATCATGATTGATGAAAGGGCATACGAGTTACTTTGCTGCCAGTTGGGTCTGGCGAATGAGGAAAAGGCAGGGCTTCGCAAACAGGTAAACGGACTGATTGCGAGGCTTAAGGCCATTGAAGATTCCAATAAGGAGAACTCCAAGGCTCTGGTTGATACAATCAATGA
>BLLV01000071.1 GCA_011959205.1 Bacteroidaceae bacterium | reverse complement strand
AAGATGGAGACATCAAAGCCGAGCATTACTAATTGCCCGTCCACTTTCTTTATGAAACGGATGGTGTATACCTTTAGCGGTTGCTACGAAATGAAATTACGATAACAGCTTATCAATATGTCAACCTTATTCAGGTGGCTATAGCGTGAGGGTTCCACCTCTTCCCATTCCGAACAGAGAAGTTAAGCCTCACCACGCCGATGGTACTGCGTCACAGTGGGAGAGTAGGTAGCCGCCGTTTTACAGAACTCCTCCGGAACAATCAGGTTCCGGAGGAGTTTTTTTGTCATGTACGCCCGGTAAATTCACCCGGAAATAGAAACAGGCAGGCTTGAAAGCCTGCCTTGATAGAATCGGGGGATAATTATAGTTTCTTTATGCAAGTTATCAGCTTGTCTACATCTTCTTCTGTGGTATCGAAAGAGGTAACGAGTCTCATTTCCCCTATGGCTTCGTTCCAGAAGTAGAAATGATAATGTTCTTGTAGTTTGTCTTCCTTCTCACGCGGCATGATAAAGAATAATTGGTTGCTTTCTACCGTTTGGGTGAATTTTATATCAGGCATTGTGGAAAGCTCCTTGTACAAACGTTGCGCCATTGCGTTGGCATGTTGTGCGCATGTCAGCCATAGGTTATCTGAAAGGAAGGCTGTGAATTGGCAAGAGATATAACGCATCTTGCTGGCCAGCTGGCAGGCTTGTTTTCGGGCATAACGCGCTTCCTTTACCAAATCCTGATCGAAAATCACGACACATTCGGCTCCCATCAGTCCATTCTTTGTTCCTCCCAAAGTCAGTGTGTCAACTCCGCAAGCTCCCGATATGTCATCAAGACTCATTCCCAATGCCGCTGCGGCATTAGAGATACGGGCACCGTCCATGTGTACCCGCAGCCCATGCTGATGGGCAAATTCTGTCAATGCGCATATTTCTTCCGGCTTATAAATTGTTCCTAATTCACTGCATTGGCTTAAGTAAATAGCTCCGGGCTGAGAATGGTGTTCTATACCAAAGTTCACCATAAAAGGTTTTAATAATTC
Source organism: Bacteroidaceae bacterium (assembly GCA_011959205.1). Taxonomy (GTDB): domain Bacteria; phylum Bacteroidota; class Bacteroidia; order Bacteroidales; family Bacteroidaceae; genus Phocaeicola. The sequence continues at coordinate 7,392 of BLLV01000071.1, read as the reverse complement.
CGGAGTCAGTTTTCCATCCGGGGTAGGAACCGTACGCATGAAACAGCCGGTCGCTTTGCTGGGGGCGCCACACTCGTCTACTGCAATGTGAGCGGTGTCGGCACAGAAGATAATATGGTAAGGACGGGTCATCATTTGCAGTGCCATGGTATTACTGCCGGTACCATTGAATACAAACAGTGCTTCACACGGACGTGCAAATTGTTCTTTTACTTTACGGGTGGCTTCTTCTGTCCAGGGATCATCTCCATAGCCAAGGGCATGTCCGTTATTGGCTTTTATCAGTGCTTCCATGATTTGTGGATGTACACTTGAGTTATTGTCAGATGCAAAACTTCTCATATTCTTTTTCTATTTTACAATTTGCTTGTAAAGGTAGGGGCTTTTTCTACAAAATGCAATGAAACCGTATTGAAATAAAGATGCAAAAGGAGTATCACGCAGGTGTATCATCCATGTAATACGGATCTCCGATCTTTGCCATCGGAAAAATAACAAGGTAAAGGTAAAAGTATGATGAAGATTCAGATGAAAGGCATGAGCCTTATGGTAATTCTCCTGATGTTGGCTTTGACAGTACAGGCGGCCGCTTTACGAGGAACTGTAACAGACAAAGCGACGAAAGAGCCGCTCATTGGTGCGGCAGTGCAATTAAGTGGTACAAGTACGGGGGCCATAACCGATATGGACGGTAATTTCGAACTTGCGGGATTAAGAAATGGAACGTATAAGCTTATTATATCTTATATATCTTATTGTACACAGACTGTTGAGGTTACAATAAACGGTCTGTTGGAAATGAAAGTAGAACTGGAACCGGACAATCAACTATTAGGAGAGGTTGTGGTGGTAGCGGATGCCAAAAAGAATACGGAGAACGCTATTATTGCTCAACAACGCACCAGTTTGGTTATGCAGACCGGAGTCTCGGCCCAGCAGATCACTAAGACACAGGACAAAGATGCTTCGGAAGTGATTCGCCGTGTTCCGGGTATCAGTATAATTGAGGAGAAATTCGTGATGGTGCGTGGCCTTTCACAACGGTATAATAATGTATGGATTAACAATAGTGCCGTACCTAGTTCGGAAGCCGACGCGCGTGCTTTTTCTTTCGATATTATTCCATCGTCGCAATTGGACAATATGTTGGTGGTGAAATCGCCCGCACCGGAATATCCCGCTGATTTCAGTGGTGGCTTTATTTTGGTGAATACCAAAGATGTTCCTGGCAGCAATTTGTTTGCTGTTTCGGTTGGAGCGGGCTTGAATGACCGGACTCATTTTAAGGACTTCCGGTATAATAGGGGAAGCGGCACCGATTTTTTGGGTTTCGATCATGGTTTCCGTAGTTTGAAAGGTGGAATTAATGCGGTGCTTGATCCGATGAATAACGGTTATGATTTATTGAATAACGGGTTGAACAATGACTGGACAGTTAAAAGACGTAAGCCTATGGCAGACCTCAGCCTGAGTATGAATTTCAGCCGTCGCCGGGTAGGTAGTAACGGGAGTACTTTGGCTATGTTGGGAACTGTGAACTACAGCAATAGCTATAAGACTTATCTGGATATGGATAATAATTTGTTTGGTGCCTATGATACGACACACGACCGTTCTAATTATTTGCGCAAAAGTGTGGATGACCAATATAACCATCAGGTCCGTGCAGGAGCTATGCTGAATTTTACTTATGTGCCTGCCAGTGGTAACAGCCGCTATGAGTTCAAGAATATTTTTAATCAATTAGGAAAAGACCGCTATACTTACCGTAAGGGGACAGATGCGCAGAATGATTATGAAGAGAGCGCGGAATACTATTATCAGAGCCGTACCACTTACAATGGTCAATTTACAGGGAAACATACATTGGGTGAGGCCGACAAATTAGATTGGAGTGCCGGATATTCTTATGCCAATCGGAATATGCCGGACCGTCGTCGATATACTACTGTGCTCAATACGGAAACCAATCAGTTGGAAGTGGAGAACTTGAATGAGATTAATCGGGAATTTTCCCGGTTGGATGAACATATCCTGTCGGCTAATGTCAATTATCAGCATGATTTCTCTTTCGGAGATTTTACTCCTGTTCTGAAAGCCGGAGCTTACACAGAGTATCGTACTCGTGAATATAATACCCGTTTTTTTATCTATAGTTGGAAAAATGGATTGCCGGGCGCTTATAAGGTAATGAATGTTCCCGATGAATTATTGCAAGAGAAGAACTATGGAGAGAATGGACTTTATTTGTTGGAACAAGTGGACTGGCGCAATAATTACGAAGGCAATAATCTTCTGAGTGCCGGTTATGCGGGGGTTAATCTGCCGTTGGGTAAATGGAATGTATATGCCGGAGTTCGTTTTGAACATAATGGCATGGAACTGGTCAGCCATACACAGAAAAACGAGAAAAGTCCCACGAGTGTGTTCTATACGTACAATGATTTTTTCCCGTCTGTGAATGCGGCTTATCGTCTGAATGACAAGCATCAGTTCCGTTTGTCTTATGGACGTACCGTGAATCGTCCGGAATTTCGTGAGGTCTCTTCTTCTGTATATTATGATTTTGACCTTGCCAGCAATGTACAAGGTAATTATAACCTGAAGCCTGCTTATATTGATAATTTGGATTTTGGCTATGAGCTTTATCCCAGCAGTGGAGAATTGGTCTCTGTCTCTCTTTTCTATAAAAGGTTTAAGAATCCCATTGAATGGACTTATACAGTATCTGGAGGTACGGATCTTGTCTATTCGTATATCAATGCCAAAGGAGCGGATAATTATGGGGTGGAAGTGGATATTCGCAAGAATTTGGATTTTATAGGTATGCGTCATTTTAGCCTTAGTCTGAACGGGGCCTTAATTAAAAGTAAGGTGAAATTTGAGCCGGGAGCCAAAGAGGAGGATCGTCCGATGCAAGGCCAGTCTCCCTATTTGATTAATGCCGGCCTTTTCTATCAACATGCCGGTAGCGGATGGAATGCTGCATTGCTTTATAACCGTATCGGTAAACGCATTATTGGTGTAGGCCGTAGTCTGGGAACCGCAGGCAATGAAGTCAGAGTGCCCGATTCTTATGAAATGCCCCGTAATGCAGTGGATTTAAGTGTCTCGAAAAAAATCGGTGATCTGGAAATAAAGATTGCCATGCGAGACTTGTTGGCGGAGAGGGTTTCTTTCAAGCAATTTGAAGAAACCGCTCATGGGGAAGTGAAACAAATCACCCGCCAGTACAAACCGGGGCATAACTTCAATTTGAACATTAACTATACGTTTTAAAACAGAATGAATCTTTCATTATTAACTAATAAACAAATGAAAATGAGAACTAACAAGTTTATGATTTACGCATTCTCGGCAATGATGCTGGGGGGAGTGATTGCCTGCAGCAGTGATGATCCGGAAACTGATTCGGGAAACGGTAATGGCAACGGTGGAAATACCGGGACTCCTTATGTATGGGGAAGTGAGGGAGCTATTAAAACATGTGACCACTTGTTGTTTGATGATGATAAGACAGAGAATGTCAAAGGTGCCGTGATAGGAAACGGAGACCAGGAGTTTATTTTTAAAGGTACACGGACTTTGCCCAAAGGAACTTATCTGATGAAAGGATGGATTTATGTGGGGGCAGGGTCGGTACTGACCATCGAGCCGGGGACTGTCATCAAGGGGGATAAAGATACACAGGCTGCCTTGATTGTGGAACCGGGAGGCAAACTGATAGCCGAGGGTACTAAGGACGCTCCGATTGTCTTTACCTCTGAACAGCCTAAAGGCCAGCGTAAACCGGGAGATTGGGGAGGACTGATCATTTGTGGTAATGCCAGGAACAATCAGGGAGTGTTGAATCAGCAGATCGAGGGAGGTCCGCGTACTAAACACGGAGGAAATGATGATGCTGACAATTCAGGTACATTGAGATATGTGCGTGTGGAATTTGCTGGTTATCCTTTTCAGAAAGATAAGGAAATTAATGGCATAACTTTGGGATCTGTAGGTAGCGGGACTACCATTGACCATGTGCAGGTATCGTACTCCAATGATGACTCTTACGAATGGTTTGGAGGGAGTGTGAATTGTAAATATCTAGTGGCTTATAATGGATGGGACGATGAGTTTGATACGGATAATGGCTTCTCCGGCAAGGTGCAGTATTGTCTTTCAATCCGTGACCCGAGAATTGCGGATACTTCTCAGTCCAATGGCTTTGAATCGGATAATTGTGGAGATGCCTCATTGATAGAGCCTTATACGACAGCAGTATTTAGTAATGTCACTTTTATCGGGCCGTTGGGGCGTGATGCAAACTTCGCCAATAACGAGAATTATATCACCGGCGGCAGCTTCAATCCTAATAATGGTTCGGCTTTAGGCAAGTTCCAGTCTGCCATGCAGATCCGACGTTCCAGCCGTTTGAATTGCTTTAATTCAGTAGCTGTGGGATATCCTGTCGGTTTGATCATTGATGGTGAGAAGGGCAATACAGTGGAGATGGCCAAGGCAGGGAACATGAAGTTGGAGAATATTTGGTTTGCAGGCATGACGGTGGCCGGTTCTGATGCCAACAAGGTATATGACGACGTGCTTTATGATGCTGTGAACAAGCAAATCATTGATGCTGGCCGGGAGTCTTACTCTTCTACTTTCTTCAAGGCTCAGAAAGGAAATAAAGTATTGGCCGATATCAATGAACTGAAGTTCAAGGACGGACGTAAAATCGGTGTGAACTATATGCCGGATGCAGGTAGCCCTGTGCTGACTGCCGCTTCGTTCAGTGATGCATTATTGAGCACTGGCTTTGAGAAAGTGGAATATATCGGAGCGTTTGGAACAGACGATAACTGGTTGGATGGCTGGACAAACTTCGATCCTAATAATACAGACTACTAATACACCTTTGAATATACACACACATCGCTGTTGATTTTTTAAGGGGATTCTATGCGGTAAAGTCATAGAATTCCCTTATTTTTGTATCCGAACCTAGAAACTATTAATTAATACACCTATGTATCCATTTAAATTTAACCCCATTCTGAAATCCACCATTTGGGGTGGAGAAAAGATTATCCCGTTCAAGCATCTCAATATTGAACAGCCTCAGGTTGGCGAAAGCTGGGAGATCTCTAATGTTCCGGGCGACGAGTCTGTTGTTGCTAATGGAACCGAAGCCGGCAAGAATCTGAGTCAGTTGGTAAAAGAATATAAAGGATCTCTGGTAGGAGAAAGTAATTATCAGCGTTTTGGGGATAACTTCCCTTTGTTGATCAAATTCATTGATGCTTGTGACGACCTCTCTATACAGGTGCATCCGGATGACGAGCTGGCAAAGAAGCGTCATAATTCGATGGGCAAGACCGAAATGTGGTATGTTATTGACAATGCCGGAGGCAAAGCGCATCTTCGTTCGGGGCTGAGTAAAAAGATTACTCCCGATGAGTATGCCGCCATGATTGCTGATAATACGATTTGTGATGCATTGGCCGATTATGCCGTGCAACCGGGTGATGTGTTTTTCTTGCCTGCGGGACGCATTCATAGTATTGGAGCCGGATGCTTTATTGCTGAGATTCAGCAGACTTCGAATGTGACTTACCGGATTTATGATTTCAACCGTAAGGATAAGAATGGCAATACTCGTGAATTGCATACGGAATTGTCGAAAGATGCCATAGATTATTCTGTAGAAGAGGATTACCGTACTCATTATACTCCGAAACAGAATGAGTCTGTGGAGTTGGTTACCTGTCCGTATTTTACTACTTCTGTCTATGACTTGACTGAAAATATGACGATAGATTATAGTGAGCTGGACTCATTTGTAATTTATATTTGCATGGAAGGTTCTTGTACGGTAACTGATGAGGATGGTAACTCATTGGAATTGCAAGCCGGTGAATCTATCCTTTTTCCTGCCACGACAAAAGAAGTGAAAGTAACCGTGGAGGGGCATGCCAAGTTCTTGGAAACTTATGTATAAAGATCCGGTCTGTCTGATGTAAATAAACTGCTGTCTTCATCGGGTATTGAAGGCAGCAGTTTATTTTATTAAAGACTCAGTTTCTTGTGTTTAACAGGTAAACTTCAGGCATACGGGCTTGTTGGTTTTTATTGTCTTGCCTGTGTCTTTCAGCAGTCCTGTTTGGGGATCTCTTTCAAATACCTGTATGGAGTTGCTGTCTCTGCAGGCCACCAGCAGGTAGCGTCCGTTCCGGCTGATAATAAAATTACGTGGGTGGATATCAGTCGGCTGATAACCAGTCTTGGTCAATGTTCCTTCTTCCTGATTTATGGCGAAGATAGCAATACCGTCTGCTTTTAAGCGGTTGGATGCATACAGAAATTTTCCATCGGGTGAAATGTGGATATCTCCGCTGCCCTTGGCCCCCACTGTGTCAGCTTCTATATATTGTATGGCGTTTAATTTTCCTTTGTCGTAAGAGAAAGCGATGACTTTTCCTGAGATTTCATTAATCAGATAAGCGAATTTTTGGTTCGGATGGAAACAAATGTGGCGTGGTCCTGATTCGGGCTCTACTTTTATATCAGATTCTCCGGATTCATTCAGCAAGGAATGGGACACACCATCAGTTACATGCTCACTAACAGGGAACACATGGATCCGGTCTGTTCCTAGATCACTGGCAAGTAGATATTTATGATCAGGAGTGAATTCTACACAATGCAGATGCGGCTGTGTTTGTCTCTCTTTGTCAAGACTGTTTCCGGTAAAGGAGATAAGGCGTGTCCCTGAATTTAATTTGCCGTCTTTATCCAGTGGGAGGACGGTAATGCTACCTCCCATATAATTGGCTGTCAAGACAAATTTTCCCGATGGGCTGAGAGTAATATAACAGGGTGCGCCGCCATCGGTGAACTGGGAATTGAGCAAGGTTAGCTTCTGCTGTTCTTTATCGAATTTGATGGCATTGGCGGTAGAGCTTTTTCCGGCATCCTCTCCTACCGCATATATTCTTTCTCCATCGGCCGACGGAATGAGGTAAGAGGGGTTGGATATTCCTTTTATCCCGCTGATATATTGGGAGTTGCCTGTTTGCTCATCAAAACTGTAGATTTTGATGCCTTCTTCATCCGGAGTTGCATAGCTGCCTACCAGCATATACATCCGGTTCGTATTTTCTGCGGCTGCTGTCGGTTCTGTTTGTTGCTTGGGAGAGGATGTGCAGGCTCCCAGTATCATACTGCTCATACACAAGGTCATTAATTTTTTGTTCATATTGTCAGGTCTGTTAGGATTAGATAAATTATGTCCAAAGATACGTTGTTCTTACTAAAATGCGCTAAATAACGTCAGTTCGATATAAGCCTTAAATTTATTCATTTGAATATTAGGAACATAGCGATAAAAGTATTAAATTTATAGTGTCC